>NZ_JASKYT010000168.1:0-15914 GCF_041028275.1 Streptomyces sp. PU-14G | reverse complement strand
CTGSSCGCCCACCCCGACGCGCTGCCCGCGCTGCGCCGCCTGCGCGAGGCCCATGTCCGGGTGGGCGCCCTGACGGTCGGTGACGCGGAGGTCACCCGCGCCTTCCTGGAGCGCAACGGGCTCGCGCCCTACGTCGAGCAGGTCGTCACCGCGGCCGAGGCGGGCGCCTGGAAGCCGGCGCCCGAGGTCTACCTCGCGGCGGCGGAGCGCGTGGGGGCCCCGCCCGCGGCCACCGCGCTGGTGGCGGTGCACGCCTGGGACTGCCACGGAGCCAACCGTGCGGGCCTCCTCAGCGGCTGGTGTGCCCGCCTGGAGGGACGGCACAGCCCGATGTTCGCCCAGCCGGACGTGGTGGGTGAGGACCTGTCCCAGGTGGCCGAGGGCCTGCTGGGGCTTCCGGCGGCGGGGCGCGAGGCGGGCGGCCCCGGGAACGCGGCGGGGCGCGAGGCGGGCGGCCCCGGGAACGCGGCGGGGTGAGCCTCGCCCGTCTCTTTCGCGCCGGTGCGCTCTAGCCTGTGCGGCGAGCACAGCAGCAGCATGTGAGCGCCCGCGGGAAGACATCCATGAAAGAGACGACGATGATGACGGCACTGCCGCAGCCCTTCGACGCATCGTTCCGAGCCGGGCCGCACGCGGTCTACGGCAGACTCCGCCGGCAGGGGGCCGCGCACCGGGTCGCGCTGCCCGACGGCAGCGCCGTCTGGCTCGTCATGCGCGACGAGGACGTCAGGGCGGGGCTCGCCGACGCCAGGCTGTCGGTCGACAAGGCGCACTCCACCGGCGGTTACCAGGGCTTCTCGCTGCCGCCCGCGCTGGACGCCAACCTGCTCAACATCGACCACGAGGACCACATACGGCTGCGGGGGCTGGTGGCGCAGGGGTTCACTCCACGCCGCGCCGAGGCGATGCGCGCCGGTGTCCGTGCGGTGGCCGACCGGCTCGCCGAGGGGCTGGAGAAGCGACTGGAGGCCGAGGGGGCGGCCGACTTCGTGCACGAGTTCGCCACCCCGCTGCCGCTCACGGTCGTCTGCGACCTGTTCGCCGTGCCCGAGCCCGATCGGCGCCCCTTCGCCTCCTGGGTGACGACGATGCTCGCGCTGCGGAGCCCGGAACAGGTGGGGGAGGCCATCGCCGCCATGCACCGCTTCCTGCGCGAACTGGTCGACGCGCGGCGGAAGACGCCGGGTGACGACCTTCTCTCCGACCTGATCGCCGCCCGCGACGAGGGGGACCGCCTCTCCGAGGACGAACTGGTCTCGCTGGCCTTCCTCGTCCTGGGCGCGGGCATCGAGAACGTCCAGCACCTGCTCAGTGCGGGCCTGCTGGAACTGCTGCGGCATCCGGACCAGTTGGCGGCGCTGCGCGGCGACTCCTCGCTGCTGCCCGACGCGGTCGAGGAGATGATGCGGTACGCCCATCCGAACCTGACGGCCATCCGGCGCTTCCCCACCGAGCCCGTGGAGTACGGCGGTGTCACCGTCCCGCCCGGTGACACCGTGCTGTTCTGCCTCGCCTCCGCCAACCGCGACCCGGCCCGCTACGAGGACCCCGAGCGGTTCGACATCGGCCGTCCCGCCCAGGGCACCTCCCCGGCGCGGCCCGGCGGAACGCACCTCGCCTTCGGGCAGGGCATGCACTACTGCCTCGGCGCGCCGCTCGCCCGGACGGAGACCGGGCTGGCGCTTGAGACGCTGCTGGGCCGTTTCGCGTCCCTGCGGCTCGCCGTCGCCCCCGATCGGCTGCGGTGGCAGACCTCCTTCCGCTCCCACGCGCTGCGCGAGCTGCCCGTCACCCGGTGAGGGGCAGCCGCCTCCCGCAGCCCGGCGACCCCGGCGCCGGCCCCGGCCCCGGCCGCGGCCCGGGGCGTGTGAGGCGACGCAGCCGCGCTGCGCACGCTCGCACAACCGGCTCCCGGCGGGTCACAACCGCCGGTTGCGCGCCTCTAGGATGCGCTGGTGGACACAGAGGCAGTGCGCTCGTTCGTCAAGGCGGCCGAGCTCGGACAGGTGCGGCAGGCGGCCGGTGAGCTGGGCGTGACCCAGCAGGCGGTCTCCAAGCGGATCGCCGCGCTGGAGCGCGAGCTGGGGGCCCGCCTGTTCACCCGTACCGCCCGAGGGGTCGAGCTGACGCTCGACGGCCAGGCGTTCCTCCCGCACGCGCGCGGCGTCGTCGCGGGGGTCGAGCGCGCCGTCACCGCCGTCCGGCCGGGCTTCCGGGCGCTGCGCGTCGACGTTCTCGGCCTGCGCAGCGCACAGGCCGTCGTGTTGCACGACTACTGGCGGTCGCACCCGGAAGCCGACCTGGACGTGGTGACCCTCAGGGTCAACGACCCACGGGCGGCGGTCGCCGCCGTGGCAGCGGGCGACGTCGACGCCTCGTTCCGTACCGTCACCGACCAGGCCGCGCTGCCGCCCGACGTGCGGATGATCCACGCCTTCGACTCGCCGCTGGAACTCCTCGTCGGCCCGGGACACGCGCTCGCGTCCGCGCGCAGCCTGACGCCACCGCAGCTGCGTCAGCACCGAATATGGGTGCCGGGCATCGCGCCCCGAAGCGAGTGGGCGGAGTTCTACGACCAGCTCGCCACCGACTTCGACCTGCGCATCGACGCGGCAGGCCCGCACTTCGGGGACGAGGTGCTCCTGGACACCCTGGCTGGCTCCCCGGACGTGGCCACGCTCGTCGGGGCACGCGACCGGTACGTCTGGCCGGCGCACCACGGCCTCCGCCGTATCCCCGTCGTGAACCCGACACTGGCGTATCCGCTCTCGCTCCTCCTTCCCCGGACGAACCCCCATCCAGGACTCCGCGGTCTCCTCACCCACCTCGCGGGCCTGCCCGCGTCCCCGGAGGCGGTCTGGCTTCCGTCCTGGGCGACATCGCCACGGCTGGGGGAGTCCCGCGCGGTCTTCGCTACGCCAGAAAGGACCGGGCATGTCCGGTGACCGTCTCATGCGCATCCACAGCGCCGAGTTCCAGGCCATGGCCGAGAGGGTCCTGCGGGCCACCGAGCTCACCTCCCGCCTCAACGTCCTGCCCTTCGAGGACGAAGCGGGGAAGGCGGAGCTGTTCGAGCAGCTCCTCGGCAAGCCGCTTCCGCCGCGAGTGACGGTCTACCCGCCCTTCTACACGGACCATGGGCTGCACCTCGACCTCGGCGAGCGCGTGTTCATCAACCAGAACTGCACGTTCCTGGACTACGCCGGCATCCGGCTCGGCGACCGCGTGATGGTCGGCCCCAAGGCCACGTTCATCACCGTCGGGCATCCGGTCGACCCGCAGGAGCGGCGGGGGTGGCTCAGTGGCGGGCCCATCGACGTGGCCGAGAACGTGTGGATCGGCGCCGGTGCCACGATCCTGCCCGGCGTCAGCATCGGCCGGGACGCCGTGGTCGCCGCCGGGGCGGTCGTGGTCGACGACGTGCCGGAGGCGAGCCTGGTGACCGGCGACAAGGCGAGCGTGCACAGGCGGTGGTGACCGCCTCTCCCGGCCCCGCCGAGCCCCGGACGACAGGTCCCGGGGTAGCTGCTAGCGCGCGGCGAGCCGCTCCATCAGGGCGGCGCTGCGCGCCAGCGCCTCCCGCTCCTCGCCGGTGAGCTCGGCCTCGATGGCCTGGGCGAGCCAGCCGGCCCTGCGCCCGCGCTCCGCGTCGAGAGCGGCCCGTCCCGCGGCGGAGAGCTCGACCAGGGTCTTGCGGCCGTCCGTGGGGTGCGCCCGGCGGACGACCAGGCCCGCGTCCATGAGCAGCCCGACCGCCCGGGCCATGGACTGGGGCCGTACGCGCTGGTCCGCGGCGAGATCGCTGGTGGTCATGGCCCCGTCGCGGTCGAGGGTGCCGAGTACGGAGATCTGGCCGTGCGGGATGCGGTCCTCGTGCTTCACGCGCCGTGTGAGCTTACCCATCGCGGTACGCAGTTCGGTGGCGACGGCGGCGGGTTCCGGGGTGGGCATGAGGCACTTTAACCGGTGCGCACGGGGAGGCCGCACGTCCCGTCCGTGCAGCAGAACTGAACAGCGGAGCTGAACAGTCGAACTGAGCAGCCGAACTGAACAGTCTTGCTGTAGAGTCGGTGGTGCCGCGGCACGCGCCAGCGCTGTCGCAGCAGGGCCGCGGCGCGCGTCAACGCGAAGGACGGTCCATGTTTTCCCAGGCAGTCGCGTCCACCGTCATCCAGTCCGTCACCGCACGAGCAGTCCTCGACAGCCGGGGCAACCCCACCGTCGAGGCCGATGTCCTCCTCGCCGACGGATCCCTGGGCCGGGCCGCGGTCCCGTCCGGCGCTTCGACCGGGGCACGGGAAGCCGTGGAGCTGCGCGACGGGGACCCCGGACGCTGGCACGGCAAGGGGGTCGACCGTGCGGTCGGCCACGTGGGCGGCGACATCGCGGCAGCGGTCGTGGGGCGCGACGCCGACGACCAAGCGGGCCTCGACGCCGCGCTCGCCGCACTCGACGGCACCGAGGACAAGTCCCGTCTCGGCGCCAACGCGCTGCTCGGCGTCTCTCTCGCCGCCGCCAAGGCCGCCGCGGCGGCCCACCGCCAGCCGCTGTACCGCTACCTCGGCGGAGTCGACGCCCGCCTTCTCCCGCTGCCGATGATGAACATCGTCAACGGCGGAGCCCACGCCGACAACCCGCTCGACTACCAGGAGTTCATGATCGCTCCGGTGGGTGCGGAGACCTTCGCGGAAGCCGTCCGCATGGGGTCCGAGGTCTTCCACACGCTCCGCCGCGACCTGCGCTCGGCCGGGCACGCCACCGGCGTCGGCGACGAGGGCGGTTTCGCGCCCGCGCTGCGCACCGCGCGGGAGGCCCTCGACTTCGTCGTGGCTGCCATCGACCGCACCGGATACCGCCCCGGCGAGGACATCGGACTGGTCATGGATCCCGCCTCGTCGGAGTTCTTCCGAGACGGTACGTACGTGTACGCGGGCGAGGGCGTCCGCCGCACCCCCTCCGAGCACGCCGCCTACCTGACCGAGCTGATCGACGCGTACCCGATCGTCTCCATCGAGGACCCGATGGCCGAAAACGACCTGGACGGCTGGCGGGAGCTGACCTCCCGCGTCGGCGACCGCTGCCAGCTCACCGGCGACGACGTCTTCTGCACCAACGAGGGGCTGCTGCGCGAGGGCATCCGCACCGGCGTCGGCAACTCCGTCCTGGTCAAGGTCAACCAGATCGGCACCCTGACCGAAGCCCTCGCCACGGTCGCCACCGCCCACCGCGCCGGCTGGACCGTCGTGATGTCGCACCGCTCCGGGGAGACGGAGGACACCACCATCGCGGACCTGGCGGTCGCGACGGGCTGCGGCCAGATCAAGACCGGATCGCTGTCCCGGTCCGACCGTACGGCCAAGTACAACCAGCTCATCAGGGTCGAGGAGGAGCTGGGCGCGTCGGCGCGGTACGCGGGCGGTGCGGTACTGCGCCGCCCCTGACGCGCTGCCGCACCCCTGACGCGCTGCCGCGCCCGTGTCGCGCTGCCGCGCCCGTGTCGCGCTGCCGCGCCCCTGACGCGCTGCCGCACCCCTGACGCGCTGCCGCGCCCGTGTCGCCGGAACGCCTTGGCGGCAGCGCCACCGGGAGACGTGCCGGGGCCCGCGAGCCCCACCGAGACGCGAACGAGAGCCCTAGTTCCCGGGCGCGCCCTCGCGCAGCAGCGCCACGTCGCGGGCGGCCTGCGCGAGCAGCGCGCGCATCGCGGCCTCGGCGGCGTCGCCGTCCCTCTCCCGTATCGCGTCGAGGACGGCACGGTGGCTGGGGACCGGGTCGCCGGGGTGGTGTCCCGGGCCGTGGACGAGGCGGTCGCGGGCCGCCCGCGCGGTGGCGATCACCATTTCCATCCGCTCCAGCAGCTCGTTGTGGGAGGCCGCCAGCAGCGCACGGTGGAAGGCGAGGTCGGCCTCGACGGCGCCCGGCGCGCCGTCGGGGGCCTCGCCCATGGCGGTCAGCGCCGTCTGCAGCGCGGCGAGGTCCGCCGCGGTGCGGCGCTCGGCGGCGAGCCGTACCGCCGCGGGTTCGACGATGCCGCGCACCTCGTCCAGGTCGTGCAGCAGCGGTGGCGCGGCCGTGGATCCGGCGGTGTCGGCGGACTGGAACTGCCAGCGCAGCACGTCCGCGTCCAGCAGGTTCCAGTCGGCGCGCGGGCGTACGAAGGTGCCGCGCCGCTGCCGGGCGTCGACCATGCCCTTGGCCGCCAGCACCTTGAGCGACTCGCGCAGCGCGGTGAGGCTGACGCCCAACTCCTCCTGGAGCGCCGCCAGGTCGAGGGTGGCGCCCTCGCCGAGGGCGCCGCTGAGCACCCGGTGTGCCAGCACCTCCACGGTCTGGCCGTGCACCCCCCGGCGTGCGTAGCCCGGCATGGGGCCTCCCGTCCTCTCCCGTCGTGCGGTGCACGGGCTTGGCCGCGCGTCACCGAGCCTGGTCGCTGAAAAGTACCGCGTCAACAACTATTCCTAAATAACGAATTCTTGTAGCGTGCGGCGTCATCACGGTCCCCGTCACTCGACTCGTCCCGAGAGGCAGCGCACATGACGGCAGCCGACACGACTCCCCGCGTCCCTTTCACCCCCGCCGGTCTCCACTTCGGCGCCGACTACAACCCCGAGCACTGGCCCGAAGAGGTCAGGGCCGAGGACATCCGGCTGATGAAGGAGGCCGGGGTCACCATGGTCACGGCCGGGATCTTCTCCTGGGGGCTGGTCGAAGCAGAGCCGGGCTCCTACGACTTCTCCTGGTTCGACCGCGTCATGGACGACCTGGCCGAGGCGGGGATCGCCGTGTGCCTGGCGACCATGACCGCCTCACCGCCGCCCTGGCTGAGCGAGCGGCACCCCGAGGTGCTGCCCGTCACGGCCGACGGCGTACGCAAGTGGCCAGGCTCCAGGCAGCACTACTGCCCCTCCAGCCCGGTCTACCGCGAGCACGCCGTGCGCCTCGTCGAAGCGCTCGCCACCCGCTACGCCGCGCACCCCGCGCTGGCCATGTGGCACATCGGCAACGAGTACGGCTGCTCCAACCCCGTCTGCTACTGCGACGTCTCGGCCGCCGACTTCCGCCGCTGGCTGCGCGAGCGCTACGGCACGGTCGACGCGCTCAACGCGGCCTGGTCGACCACCTTCTGGTCACAGGCCTACGGCTCCTTCGAGCAGGTCATGCCGCCTCGGGCCACGCCGACCCACCCCAACCCCACCCAGCGGCTGGACTACTGGCGCTTCAGCGACGACGCGCTCCTGCACTGCTACCTCGCGGAGAAGGCGGTGCTGCGCCGCGTCACCCCGCAGGTGCCCGTCACCACCAACCACATGCCGCACCACAAGCCGGTCGACCCCTACCGCTGGGCCCCGCACGAGGACGTGCAGGCGCTGGACTACTACCAGGAGCCCTACGACCCGCGCACCCACGTGGACGCCGCCGCCGCCTTCGACGTCGTGCGCTGCGCGGGCCGGGGACGTCCGTGGATGCTGATGGAGCAGGCGCCCAGTGCCGTCAACTGGCGGGAGCGCAACAGCCCCAAGCCGCCCGGCGCGATGCGGCTGTGGAGCTGGCAGGCCGTCGCCCAGGGCGCGGACGCGGTGCTCTACTTCCAGTGGCGCCAGTCTCCCGGCGGAGCCGAGAAGTTCCACTCCGCGATGGTGCCGCACGCCGGCCCCGACACGCGGATCTTCCGCGAGGTGGCGGCGCTGGGCAGGGAACTGGCCGCGCTCCCGCAGATCGCGGGAAGCCGCAGCGCGCCCGAGGTGGCGCTGCTGGCCGACTGGAACAGCTGGTGGGCCATGGAGCAGGGCTCCCACCCGTCCTCGGCCCTCAGCCACCGCGAGGCGCTGCTGCGCCACTACGCGCCGCTCTTTGACGCCGGGGTGCCCTGCGACATCGTGCCGCCCGCCGAGGACCTGACCCGCTACCGTCTCGTCGTCGTCCCCGATCTCTACCTGATGAGCGCGCGGACCGCCGAGCGGCTGACCGCGTACGTACGTGCGGGCGGTCATCTGTTCGTGTCGTACTTCTCCGGCATCGCCGACGAGGACGACCACATCCACCTGGGCGGCTATCCCGCGCCGCTGCGGCAGGTGCTCGGGCTGCGGGTGGAGGAGTTCTGGCCGCTGGCACGGGACGGGCGCCTGCCGTTGCGCGGCGAGCTGCACGGCGAGGCGGACCTGTGGTCGGAGGCCGTCGACCTCGAAGGGGCGCAGGCGCTCGCCGTCTTCGGCGACGGCGACCTCGCGGGGCGGCCTGCCCTCACTCGGCACGCCTTCGGGGACGGCGTCGCCTGGTACGCGGCAACGCGCCCTGAGCCGGGGCTGATGCGCACGCTGACGGACCGGGTGCGGGAGGCGGCCGGGGTCGCGCCCGTCCTTCCCGGCCTGCCCGCCGGGGTGCAGGCGACCGTCCGCGAGGGGGCGGGCGGACGCTTCCTCTTCCTGCTCAACCACGGCACGGAAACGGTCACCGTGCCCCTCCCGTACCCGGCGCGTGACCTGCTGGCGCCCGGCTCGGAGCCCGCCGGCTGCCGCACGCTGCCGGCGCGGGGCGTGGCGGTGCTCCAGCGGGCGGACTGAACCGCCGCCGCGCCACCACGACGCGTGCAGGGGCGGGTACGGCCGGTACGGCCGGTCGGCAAGTACGGCATGCACGGCATATACGGCATGTACGGCGTTGACGAGGAGGTCAGATGCCCACCCGACGCACACTCCTGGCCGGCGCGGCGGCCACGGCGGCGGCGCCCGCGCTCGCCGCCTGCGGTGAGCAGGCGGGCGCGGCGCGCACGACGCGCCAGGCGCCCCGCACCCCCGGCCGCCGGGTCGACCTCGTCTTCTGGACGTGGGTGCCGCTCCAGAAAGCCGCGGCCCTGTGGAACCGGAAACACCCCGACATCCATGTCACAGTGCAGACGGTGCCCGCCAACACCTCCGGCGGCTACCAGAAGATGCACTCCTCGCTCAAGGCCGGCGACCCGCCCGACCTGGCGCAGATCGAGTACTACGCGCTGCCCGAGTTCATGCTGGTGGGCGGACTGACAGACCTGACCGCTTACGGTGCGGACAAGCTCAAGGACGCCTACGTCGACTGGCAGTGGCAGCAGGGCGTCTTCGCGGGCCGCACCTACGCCGTCCCCCAGGCGTCGGGCCCCATGGGCTTCTTCTACCGCGCGGATCTCTTCGAGCGGTGGGACGTGGAGGTCCCCCGCACCTGGGACGCGTTCCGGACGGCCGCCGCGCAGATCCGCAGACGCAGTGGCGGCGCCTCCCGCATCAGCGCCTTCCCGCCCGCCAACGCCCAGTGGTTCGCTTCCTTCCCCTGGCAGCGCGGCGCCCACTGGGTCCGTACCGAAGGCGACACCTGGATCGTGGACCTGGCGAGCCCGGAATCGCTGGAGGTGGCCGACTTCTGGGACGGCCTGGTCCGTGACGACCTGCTGCTGCCCACGCAGGACGCGCAGAGCGCCTTCTTCAAGGCGCTCCAGACCGGGCAGCTGGCGGGCTGGCCGGGCGCCCAGTGGTACGACGCGCTCATCCGGGGCAACGCGCCCGGCACCAAGGGCAAGTGGCGGGTGGCCGAGCTGCCCCAGTGGGAGCCGGGGGCGCACGCCTCCGCCAACTGGGGCGGCTCGGCCACCGCGATCCTCCAGGGCACCCGCCACCCCGCCGAGGCCCTGCGGTTCGCGCACTGGCTCAACACCGACCCCGACAGCATCGAGCTGCTGGTCGAGGCCGGGTACGGCTGGCCCGCGGCGGAGCTGGATCTCGCGGACTCGCCGCTGGGCGAGCCCAGCGACTTCTTCGGCGGCCAGGCCTACAACGAGGTCTTCCAGCTCTCCGACCGCAACGTCGACACCACCTGGCGCTTCGGCCCCACCACCACCCAGTCCTACGCGCACATCCAGGACAACATCGGCCGCGTCGTCGCAGGCCACGGCACGATCAGGGACGCACTCAAGGACGCCGAGACCAAGTTCGTCGACGACCTGAAAGCCAAAGGCCTCAAGGCGAGGAGCGCGCGATGACGACCACCACGACCGGGCGGAAACGGGCCGCCGCCGGGCCCGCGCCCGCCGCCACCCGCCGCCGCCGGGCCAGGCCCGACCGCAAGGCGTGGACGTTCCTGTCGCCCTTCCTGGCCGTCTACGTCTTCGCGATGATCCTGCCCATCCTCTACGCGCTCTACCAGAGCCTGCTGACCGTGCGGCGGTCCGGACCGCTGGGACTGGGGGAGCCCTCGGTGGGCTTCGCCGGGCTGGACAACTACGCGCTCGCCCTCCAGCAGACCGCCTTCCTGGAGGGCTTCGGCCGCGTACTCCTGTTCGGCGCCGTCCAGGTGCCGGTGATGCTGCTGCTGGCGCTCACCCTCGCCCTCCTGCTGGACCAGGTCGGTGACCGCTGGGCCGGGCTGATGCGGGCCGCCTACTTCCTGCCGTACGGCATTCCGGGCGTCATCGCGACCCTGCTGTGGGGGTTCCTGTACGTTCCGGGGATCAGCCCGGTCAACGAACTGCTGGGCGACGTGGGCCTCCAGCCCGACTTCCTCGGCTACGACAACGTGCTGTGGTCCCTGGCGAACATCGTCGTGTGGGAGTTCGCCGGCTACAACATGCTGGTCATCGTCGCCCAGCTGAAATCCATCCCGCAGGAGCTCTACGAGGCCGCCAGGATCGACGGCGCGGGGCCGTGGCAGACCGCGCTGCGCATCAAGATCCCGCTGATCCGCCCGGCGCTCGTCCTCACCTGCGTCTTCTCCATCATCGGCACCCTGCAGCTGTTCGCCGAGCCGCTGGTGCTCAAGAAGCTGGCGCCCGCCGTCACCACGGACTTCACGCCGAACCTGAGCGCCTACTTCGACGCCTTCGCCAACGCCAACGTCTATCTGGCTGCGGCCAAGTCGGTGCTCCTCGCCGTGGTCGCCATGGTGCTCTCCTTCGGCTTCCTCAGCCTGGTGAACCGCGGACGCAAGGGAGGGGACCGATGAGAGCCGCACCGTCCCGGGCGCCACGGCCCGCCCGTATCCTGCTCGTCGCCGTCCTCACGCTCGCCGCCGCCTACTTCCTGCTGCCCGTCTACTGGCTGGCCGTCGCCGCCACCAAGTCCAACCGCAGCCTCTACGGCAGCTTCGGCCTGTGGTTCGACGACCCGCACCTGTGGCAGAACCTCGAGGACGTCTTCACCTACAACGGGCACATCTTCCCCCGGTGGGCGCTCAACTCCCTGCTGTACGCGGGCGTCGGCGCCGTCGCGGCCACCCTGCTGTCGGCGGCGGCCGGGTTCGCCCTGGCCAAGTACCGTTTCCGGGGCCGCGAAGCCGTCTTCAAGTGCGTCCTGGCCGGGGTGCTGCTGCCCTCCACCGCGCTCGCGCTGCCGCTCTACCTGATGTTCGGCAAGCTCGGCCTGACCAACAGCTACTGGGGCGTGCTCATCCCCAGCGTCGTCAGCCCCTTCGGGGTCTACCTGTGCCGCATCTACGCCGAGTCCGCCGTGCCCGACACCGTGCTGGAGGCCGCCAGGGTCGACGGCGCGGGGGAGGAGCGGATCTTCTTCACGCTGGTGCTGCGCATCATGTCGCCCGCGTTGGTCACCGTCTTCCTCTTCCAGTTCGTGCATATATGGAACAACTACTTCCTGCCGCTGGTGATGCTCTCCGACGACCGCAAGTACCCGATCACCCTCGGCCTGGTCACCTGGCAGCAGGCGGCGGACCGCTTCCCCGAGCTGACGCAGTACACCGTCGGAGGCGCCTTCGTCTCCGTCATACCCCTCGCCGTCGCGATGCTCGTCCTCCAGCGCTACTGGCGGACCGGACTGACCGAGGGCAGCGTGAAGGAATAGGAGCAGTGACACGTGCGCATCACCCGCGTCGAGACCTTCGCCGTACCGCCGCGCTGGCTCTTCTGCCGGATCGAGACCGACAGCGGCCTCGTCGGCTGGGGCGAACCGGTGATCGAGGGACGCGCGCAGACCGTCCGCACGGCCGTGGGCGAACTGGCCGAACAGTTCCTGGTCGGCGCCGACCCGCTGCGCATCGAGGACCACTGGCAGCTGATGACCAAGGGGTCCTTCTACCGCGGCGGACCCGTCCTCTCCTCCGCCGTCGCCGGACTCGACCAGGCGCTGTGGGACATCGCGGGCAAGGCGTACGCCGCCCCCGTGCACCAGCTCCTCGGCGGGCCCGTACGCGAGCGGGCCCGCGCCTACTGCTGGGTCGGCGGCGACGAGCCCGCCGCCGTGCGCGACCAGGTCACCGCGCAGGTCGAGGCGGGCTTCACCGCCGTCAAGATGAACGCCTCGGGGCGCACCGACAGGCTGCCCACCACCGCGGCCCTCGACGCGATCGCCCGGCGCGCCGAGGCGGTCCGCGAGGCGCTCGGACCCGAGGGCGACTTCGCCGTCGACTTCCACGGGCGGCTGACCACGGCGGGCGCCCGCAAGGCCCTCGCCGTACTGGAACCGTACGGGCCGCTCTTCGCGGAGGAGCCCGTACTGCCCGAGTACACGCACCTGATCGGGCAGGTGACCGGGTCCACCACCGTGCCCGTCGCCACCGGGGAGCGCCTCTTCTCCCGCACCCAGGTGCTGCCCGCGCTCCAGGCGGGCGTCGCCGTGATCCAGCCCGATCTCAGCCACGCCGGCGGCCTGTCCGAGGCGCGGCGCATCGCCTCCCTCGCCGAGACCTTCGACGTCCTGGTCGCCCCGCACTGCCCGCTGGGCCCGCTCGCCCTCGCGGCCAGCCTGCAACTGGCCTTCTGCACCCCCAACTTCCTCATCCAGGAGCAGTCCATCGGCATCCACTACCACTCCGGCGCCGAACTCCTCGACTACGTGCTGGACCGCGACGTCTTCCGCTTCCACGAAGGGCACCTGCTCCGCCCCACGGGCCCGGGGCTCGGAGTGACCATCGACGAGCGGGCCGTGCGCGAGGCCGACGGCACGGCAGCCGACTGGCACAACCCCACCTGGCGCCACCCGGACGGGTCATTCGCCGAGTGGTGAGCCCCCCGGACGAGTGGGAGACGCGTGGGCAGCAGCCGTCGCCGGCAGGGGGGCCGGACCCGTTGGGCGCCCTTCACCAGGCCGCGGTCAGCACGGACACCGCACTCACCCATCCAGGGGGACAGCGTCGCTGAGCTGCGGCTGAAAACCTTCCACCATCGCAGACGAGCGCCCACCGTGATACCTGTCGGATGTCAGGGTCGACGCAGGACGCCACGGCCGAAGGGGGAGGCGGAACCATGGACACGGTGATCGTTCAACTGCCGGACCGGAAAGGGCACCTCGCGGGCGGCCACGGCGACAGACCGCGCCTGCTGCACCTGGGCCCGGGGCAGAGCGCCGACTTCGGGCGCGGCGACCCCGGCCACCCGGTGCAGGTCGCGCTGGACGACCGCGGGGTCTCCCGGCGCGCCGGGCAGATCACCGCGGCCGAGGACTACTGGCGGCTGTCCAACTACAGCGGACACGTCACCTACGTGGTGGAGAACATGGAGGGCGCGGGCGAGCACATCAAGGTCCCGCCCGGCAGGCTGGGCGCACCCGTGCCGTTCGAGTTCTCCCGCGTCGTCCTGCCCTCCCGCGACGGCGAGGTGCACTTCAAGGTGTTCGCGCCCGAGCACACGTACCTGGACGCGGGCGGCGGCGTCCCGGCAGGCGAGCCCACCCAGAGCCCGTTCGCGCTCGACCAGACCGCCAAGTACTTCCTCGTCCTGCTCGCCCTGTGCGAGCCGCGGCTGCGCGACCCCTCCAGCGGCGCCATCCCCGGCGTCAGCGAGGTCCTGGAGCGGCTGCGCCCACTGCCGGACTGCCGCGAACTGACCCGCTCGGCCGTCAACTACCACATCGAGTACCTCGCCTCGGTCAAACTGCGGCTGCGCAGCGACGACGAGCGCACCGCCGGCACCGGTCGCAAACGCGCCGAACTCGTCGCCCTCGCACTCCGCTTCGACCTGGTACGGGAGGAACACCTCGCGCTGCTGCGTCCCGCGGCCCGGGCAGGCCGCACGGGGGAGCGCGACGGATGAGCGAGCCCGCACACTCCCGTCTCGACCTGCCCGCCGGATACCGGGTGGGGGAGTGGACACTGACCGGGCGGATCGGAGCGGGCAGCTGGGGCGTGGTGTACGCCGCCGAGCGCGCGGACGGCACCGAAGCCGCGGTGAAGTTCCTGCCTACCCACCTGCTGCCGCCCGGCCAGCGCGCGTCCATGGAACAACTGGTGCGGCGGGAGGTCCGCTTCAGTCTGGAGACCGACCACCCGCACCTGGTCAGCACGCGCGAGGTGCGCACCGTCCGCGACCCGGACCGCCCCGAGATCGACGGCGTCACCGCACTGGTCATGGACCGCGCCGCACACAGCCTCCAGGAGCTGCTGGCCGCCCGCCGCAGCAGCGGCGAAGGCCCACTGGCGCTGCCCGAGGCGGCCCGCGTCCTGTCCGGGGTCGGCGCCGGACTCGCCCACATCCACGGGCGCGGCTGGGTGCACGGCGACCTCAAGCCCGGCAACGTCCTGCTGGCCCCGGGCGGCGAGGTGTGGCTCGGCGACTTCGGCCTCACGGTCGAACTCGACGGCACCCACGCCTACGTGCCCCCGCTGGGCTCCCTCGACCACGTGCCGCCCGAGTGGTGGTCGGACCGGGAGGGCGGTCGCAGCACGGTGCGCCCCACCGCAGACATCTGGGCGTTCGGCGTGCTGGCCCACCAGGTGCTCACCGGCGGGCTGCACCCCTTCCCCGGGTCCACCGCCCGCGCCCGCGCCCTCGGTGCGCAGGCCTACGCGCGAGGCGGCGCCCCGCTGCGCCTCGACAACACGGTCCCCGACGGCTGGCGGGAGCTGATCGGCGACTGCCTGCGCCCCGATCACGCCTCGCGGGCCGCCCTGGACGCCGCCGCACTCGCCGAAAGGGCCCGCAAGCTGGTCAACCCCGGCCCCGGCCCCGGCCACCGGTGCGGAGCGCAGCAGGCTGTCCGGCACCGGGCGGTGGACCCCGACCGGGCCGATCACCGTCTACGACTTCGACGCGCTGGACCAGCTCGCCGACGCGCTGCGGGCGGTCGACCCCCAGCTGCGCGGCAAGACCCTGCCGAAGACCTCCACCTCCGCCGAGGCCACCATGCGCAGGCTCGGCGACCTCATCCGGCGCGGCAAGGTCGACCTGACGCCCGCCCAGGCGTCCCGTTACACCGGCGACGAGCCCTCCGGCGGCTCCGCGCGGATCGAGCTCGCGTTGTACCGGCCGCAGCAGGAGACCCTCAGCCGGGACGTCATGTCCCAGGGGCTGCGCACCACTGCCGGCAAGGACGCCACGAACGGCAGCCGCGTCCTCGGCCCGTCGGTGTCCGTGCCGGTCACGGGCGGGCTGAGCGACGGCGACACCGACACCCTCTCCGGGACCGTCCCGGTGGCGGGCGAGAACACCGGCGCCGGCCAGGCCACCGGGGTCAGCGGCTTCCGCCGCGGGATACTCAAGTACGGCACGCACGCCTCCGAGAACGACCAGACCGAGCCCGACGACAGCGGTGTCCTCGGCTACACGCTGACCGCCCACGCCGTGCTGCGGGTCAGCGGCCCCGACGGCACCCGCTGGGTCACCGGCAACGTGGTGCTGCGCCCCGCGCTGGAGGACGTCCTCGGCCTCGGCATCGGCCCGGCCCGCCCGTCCCAGGGGGTCTACGACGCCCCTGCCGAGCCCCCAGGAGTTCGGCGACGGGCTCGTCGAGGCGTTCGACGACGCGTTCGTCGAGGGCGGCGCGCGCACCCAGGTGGGGCTGGACGTGGGCGAGGTGACGCCCGACACCCGGCGGACGCTGGAAGCCGTCCGCCGGGCCCTGGGGAACGGCGTCCTGCCCGAGCAGGCCCGGCGGATTCTGAACACGCAGGGAGTCACGCTCCCCGCCGACGTCCGGCTCGCCCTCGACGCGGCGGTCCGCGCC
>NZ_JASKYT010000167.1:0-16171 GCF_041028275.1 Streptomyces sp. PU-14G | reverse complement strand
TCCCCCAGCAGACCCCCGGTCCTCATATGCCGGACGGGCTGAAATCAGCCTTCCCCCAGCCTTCGGCCGGGAGGTGCCCCCAGGAAACGGTGAAAGGGCGGGGCTGGGGGTCAGTTGCCGAAGGCCGCGTCGAAGGAGGCGCTCGGCGGCTCGTAGTCGTAGGCCCGAAGCCGGGCCAGCGCCTCGGGGGCGCCGACGAGGCGGTCCATGCCCGCGTCCTCCCACTCCACGGACACCGGCCCCTCGTAGCCGATGGCCCGCAGCATGCGGAACACGTCCTCCCAGGCGACGTCGCCGTGCCCGGCGGAGACGAAGTCCCAGCCCCGCCGCGGGTCGCCCCACGGCAGGTGGGAGCCCAGCCTGCCGTTGCGGCCGTCCAGCCGGCGCCGGGCCTCCTTGCAGTCGACGTGGTAGATGCGGTCCCGGTAGTCGTACAGGAAACCGGCCGGGTCGAGGTCCTGCCACACGAAGTGCGAGGGGTCGAAGTTGAGCCCGAACGCGCTCCTGTTCCCGACCGCCTCCAGCGCGCGCTGCGTCGTCCAGTAGTCGTAGGCGATCTCGCTGGGGTGCACCTCGTGCGCGAACCTGACGCCCTCCGCGTCGAACACGTCGAGGATGGGGTTCCACCGCTCGGCGAAGTCCTCGTAGCCGCGGTCGACCATCTGCGGCGGGGTCGGCGGGAACATGGCCACCAGGTGCCAGATGGAGGACCCGGTGAAGCCGATGACCGTGTCCACGCCGAGCGCGGCAGCCGCCCGCGCGGTGTCCTTCATCTCGGTCGCGGCCCGCCGGCGTACGCCCTCGGGGTCGCCGTCACCCCAGATGCGGGGCGCGACGATGGCCTGGTGCCGCTCGTCGATGGGGTGGTCGCAGACGGCCTGTCCGGTCAGGTGGTTGGAGACGGCCCAGCAGTCGAGACCGTACTTCTCCAGCAGCCGGCGCCGCCCGTCCACGTATCCCGGCTCGCCGAGCGCCCGGTCGACCTCGAAGTGGTCGCCCCAGCAGGCGAGTTCGAGCCCGTCGTAACCGAAGTCGCGGGCCAGCCGGCAGACCTCCTCCAGGGGGAGGTCGGCCCACTGGCCGGTGAAGAGGGTGAACTTACGTGCCACGGTGACCTCCTAGGCGGTTGCCGGGTTCTCCACCGGCGTGTAGACGCAGTTCTTCTCGGCGCTCTCCTCGACGGCGGCCAGCACCTTCTGCACCTGGAGCCCGTCCTCGAAGGAGGGGGCGGGCCGGGCGCCCGTCGCGATGGCGTGCACGAGGTCGCGCGCCTGGTGGGTGAAGGTGTGCTCGTAGCCGAGCCCGTGCCCCGGCGGCCACCAGGCCTCCAGGTAGGGGTGGTCGTGCTCGGTGACGAGGATGCGGCGGAAGCCCGACTCGCCCGCCGCCTGGGTGTGGTCGTGGAACTCCAGCTCGTTGAGGCGTTCCAGGTCGAAGGCGAGGGAGCCGGCGGTGCCGTTCAGCTCGACGCGGAGCGCGTTCTTGCGGCCCGCGGCGACGCGGGTCACCTCGAAGGAGGCCAGTGCGCCGCTGACGAGCCGGCCGGTGAAGACGGCCGCGTCGTCCACCGTGACGGGTCCGCGTTCCCCTGCGGGGGCGCCGTCGCCCAGCGGGCGCTCCTTCACGAACGTCTCCGTCTGTGCGGAGACGCCCGCCAGCGGGGAGCCGGCCACGTGCTGGGCGATGTCGATGGCGTGCGCGCCCAGGTCGCCGAGTGCGCCGGAGCCCGCGGCCTCCTTGCGCAGCCGCCAGGCGAGCGGGAAGTCCGGATCCACCAGCCAGTCCTGGAGGTAGCTGACCCGCACGTGCCGGACATCGCCCAGGCGGCCCTCGGCCACCATGCGGCGGGCGAGCGCGAGCGCCGGTGTGCGGCGGTAGTTGAAGCCGACCATGGCGACCTGCCCGCGTGCGCGCGCGGCCCGCGCCGCCGCGGCCATGGCCTCCGCCTCGGTGACGGTGTTGGCCAGCGGTTTCTCGCACAGCACGTGCTTGCCGGCCTCCAGGGCCGCGATGGCGATCTCGGCATGGCTGTCGCCGGGCGTGCACACGTCGACGAGCTGGACGTCGTCGCGCGCGATCAGGGCGCGCCAGTCGGTCTCGGCCGCCGCCCAGCCCAGGCGTTGTGCGGCGGCGCGCACGGCGGCCGGATCGCGCCCGCACACGGCCGCCAGCGCCGGGGTGAGCGGCAGGTCGAAGACCCGGCCCACGGTGCGCCAGCCCTGCGAGTGCGCCTGGCCCATGAACGCGTAGCCGACCATGCCCACGCCCAGGGGCGGCGCGGTGGCGGGCGCGGTGCTGTCGTACGGCATGAAGGTCCTCCCTGTCGGGTTTGCGGCTCCCGGGGCGCGGGACCGCGCCGTGGTGCGGCGCGGCGGTGGCGGTGCCCGGGGCTCCCGTCTGCGTCAGCGATTCCGGCTGGGCCCGGCCGGCCGGTGGGGGCCCGTACCGGCCCGCGCGGGCGGTGGGCGGGTACGGCGGCCGGGCCTGCCCGTCAGGTGAAGCCGATCGGGAGGTACTCGTCGACGTTCTTCTTCGTCACCACGGCCGAGTAGAGGGTGACCTGCGCGGGGATCTCGTACTCGGCCATGCCGGCGATGCCCTTGCCCTGGCCCAGCGCGCGGGCCAGGTCGATGGCGGAGGCGGCCATGGTGGGCGGGTAGAGGACGGTGGCCTTCACCACGCTGTCGTCCTTCTTGATGGCCTCCATCACGCGCTTGGAGCCCGCGCCGCCGACCATGATGAACTCGTCGCGGCCCGCCTGCTTGATGGCGCGTTCGGCGCCGACGCCCTGGTCGTCGTCGTGGTTCCACAGCGCGTCGAAGCTCTTCTGCGCCTGGAGCAGCGCGGACATCTTCTGCTGACCCGACTCGACGGTGAACTCGGCCGCCTGGCGGGCCACCTTCTCGATGTTCGGGTAGTTCTTGAGCGCGTCGTCGAACCCCTTGGTGCGCTGCCGGGTCAGCTCCAGGTTGTCGATGCCGGCCAGCTCGACGACCTTGGCCTTCTTCTTGTCCTTGAGCTGTTCGCCGATGTAGTGCCCGGCGTTGAGGCCCATGCCGTAGTTGTCGCCGCCGATCCAGCACCGGTACGCCTGCTGCGTGGAGAAGATGCGGTCCAGGTTGACGACGAGTATCCCGGCGCGCATCGCCTTGAGCCCCGCCTGGGTGAGGGCCTTGCCGTCGGCGGGCAGGACGACGAGGACGTCGACCTTCTTGTTGATCAGCGTCTCGACCTGGCCGACCTGGGTGGCGTTGTCGTTGGAGCCCTCGGTGGCCTCCAGGGTGACGTCCTCGTACTTCTTGGCGCGGTTCTTGGCCTGCGTGGTGATGGCGTTGAGCCAGCCGTGGTCGGCCTGCGGGCCCGCGAAGCCGATGGTGACCTTCTTGCCCGGCTTGGAGTCGGCCACCTGCGCGCCGGACGACTCCTCCTTGCCGTCGTTGTTCTCGTTGCTGGTGCAGCCCGTGGCCAGGAGGGCCGCACCGGCCGCCGTGCCGAAGAGCATGTTTCTGCGGCTGGTGGCCGCCCGGGGAACGCGTGGGTTATCGGTCATGACGTGGAACGACCCTTCTGGACCAGGACGGCCGCGACGATGATCGCGCCCTTGGCGATCTGCTGGATGTCCGTCTGGAGGTTGTTGAGGGCGAACAGGTTGGTGATGGTGGTGAAGACCAGGACGCCGAGCACCGAGCCGAGAATGGTGCCCCGGCCGCCGCTGAGCAGGGTGCCGCCGATGATGGCCGCGGCGATGGCGTCGAGTTCGTACAGGTTGCCGTTGGTGTTCTGGCCCGAACCGGTGAGAATGATCAGCATGAACGCGGCGATGCCGCAGCACAGCCCGGACAGCAGGTAGAGCAGCAGCCGCTGGCGCTTGACGGCGATCCCCGCCAGCCGGGAGGCCTCCGCGTTGCCGCCGACGGCCACCGTGCGGCGCCCGAAGGTGGTGCGGTTGAGCACCAGCCAGCCGACGACGCACACGAGGGCGAAGACCAGCACGATCGGCGGGATACCGAGCACGTAGGAGTCCTTGATGCCCAGGTCGAGGACGGCGTCGACCTTGACGACCTGCGTGTTGCCGTCGCTGATCTGCAGCGCCAGGCCGCGGGCCGAGGCGAGCATGGCCAGCGTCGCGATGAACGGCACCATCGGCCCGTAGGCGATGAGCAGCCCGTTGACGAGCCCGCAGCCGAGGCCCACCAGCAGGCTGCACAGCAGCATCCCGGCGAGCCCGAAGTCCTGGGTGGCCACCGTCGTGGCCCACACGGAGGCGAGGGCGACGATCGCGCCGACGGACAGGTCGATGCCGCCGCCGATGATCACGAACGTCACGCCGACGGTGACGACGCCGATGACGGAGGCCTGGGTGAGGATCAGGCGGAGGTTCTCCCCGGCCAGGAACTCGTCGGGCTTGGTGAGCGCGCCGACGACCGCGAGGGCGAGCAGGACGCCGACGAGGGAGAGCTGCCTCACGTCGAAGCGCATCCGGCGTCTCGCCGGAGGCTCCTTCTTCGCCTCGGTGGGTGTGGGTTTGCCGGCCACGCTGGTGGGTGCGTCTGCGTTCATGTGCGGTCACCTCTGGGGCGGAGTGGTCCTGTGGGAAGTGCTCGCCGTCGCCGGGTGCGGGTGGCGGTCGTGCCCACCTGCCCCGCCCCGCGGGACGCGTGCCCACAACCCGTGCGCGCGTGGGCGGAAGGAGGCAGGCCCCTCATGCCGGGGCGCCTTCCATCACGAGGTCGAGCACACGGTGCTCGTCCAGTTCGTGGGCGGGGGCCGTGTGCACGACGCGGCCCTCTTTCAGCACCAGCACCCGGTCGGCGAGACCGAGGACTTCGGGCAGTTCGCTGGAGACGAGCAGCACGCACACCCCCTCGTCGGCCAGCCGCCGGATGACGGCGTACAGCTCCGCGCGCGCGCCGACGTCCACGCCGCGCGTCGGCTCGTCCAGCAGCAGCACCCGACAGCCGTGCAGCAGCCAGCGGGCGAGGACGGCCTTTTGCTGGTTGCCGCCCGAGAAGGTGCTCACCGCACGCTCGGGGGCGTCGGGGTGGAGGGCCAGGTCGCGGGTGTGCCGGTGTGCCGCGGCCCGCTCACGGCCGCGGTCGAGCCAGCCTCCGCGGGCGAAGCGGGGCAGCGAGGAGACGGAGACGTTGCGGGTGACCGACTCCAGCATCAGCAGCGCCTGCGACTTGCGCTCCTCGGGCGCCAGCCCGATGCCGGCGCGGACCGCGGCCGGGATGCTGCCTGGCCGCAGCGGCTTGCCGTCGACCAGTACCCGTCCCGCCGTGGGCCGGCGCGCCCCGTACAGCGTCTCCAGGATCTCCGAGCGGCCCGAGCCGACCAGCCCGGCGA
Source organism: Streptomyces sp. PU-14G (assembly GCF_041028275.1). Taxonomy (NCBI): domain Bacteria; kingdom Bacillati; phylum Actinomycetota; class Actinomycetes; order Kitasatosporales; family Streptomycetaceae; genus Streptomyces; species Streptomyces sp. PU-14G. The sequence goes on along the minus strand of NZ_JASKYT010000167.1, from coordinate 10,825 downwards.
GCCCGACGATCTCGCCGGGCCGCAGCTCCAGGTCCAGTGGGGCGAACTCCCCCTCCCTGGCGAGGCCTTCGGCGCGCAGCACGGGTTCGGCCTGAGCCGGGCCACCGGGCTTGGCGGGGAACGCGCTGCGCACGTCGCGTCCGGTCATCCGGGCGACGAGGTCGTCGGTGGGCGTGGTGCGGGCCGGCAGGTCGCGGGCGACGACGCGGCCGTCCTTGAGGACGGAGACGCGGTCGCCGATGCGGCGGATCTCCTCCAGCCTGTGGGAGATGTAGACGACGGCCACCCCCTCCGCGGTCAGGCTTGCGACGATGCGGAAGAGGTTGTCGACCTCATCCGGGTCGAGCGCCGCCGACGGCTCGTCCATGATGATCAGCCGGACGTCGTGGGAGAGCGCGCGGGCCATCGAGACGATCTGCGCTCCGGCGGCGGACAGCGAGCCGACGAGCGCTCCCGGGTCGATCTCCGGGTGGCCGAGGCGGGCCAGCAGTTCGGCGGTGCGGCTCCGCGCCTCGCGGGGCCTGATGACGCCGCGGGTGGCGACCTCGTGGCCGAGGAAGACGTTCTCGGCGACCGAGACGTGCTCGACCAGGTCGAGTTCCTGGTAGATGGTGGCGATCCCCAGGCGCATCGCGGAGACGGGCGTGGGCAACCGCACGGGATCGCCGCGCCAGGTGATCTCTCCCTCGTCGGGCTGGTGGGCCCCGGAGAGGACCTTGATCAGGGTGGATTTGCCCGCGCCGTTCTGGCCGAGCAGACAGTGGACCTCACCTTCCTCCACGTCGAGGTCCACGCCGTCGAGCGCTCGGACACCAGGAAAGGACTTGGTGATTGAGGACATCGTCAGCAGGGGCATGCAGGACCTCCGTCCCAGGGCCGTACGGGGTGCGCTGTGCGGTGCTCGTACTGGTGGGGCGTGCGTGCTCAAAGCCGTGCGTGGTGCGCTGTGCGGCGGTGCGTGGTGTCTCTCGCTGTGCGACGGTGCGTGGAGCTGCGCTGTGCGACGGTGCGTGGTGTCTCTCGCCGTGCGGTGACGCGTGGAGCCGGGCCGTGCGGTCATGCGGGGAGCCGTGCCGTGCCGTGGTGCTCGGTGCGGGGTGGTGCTCGGTGCGGGGTGGTGCTCGGCGGCGGGGCCGCTGTGCGAGGTGGGGTGGCGCCGTGCCTCGGGTGCTACGCGGGTGAGAACAGGTGGTCGCTGGTGAGTCGGGCCGCTCCCGTCACCCCCGCGACCTGCCCCAACTCGCCCAGCACGATGGGAAGGTTGCCGGTCGCCAAGGGCAGCGACTGGCGGTAGACCTGGGTGCGGATGCTGGCCAGCAGGGTGTGTCCGAGTCCGGTGACTCCACCCCCGATGACGACGAGAGCCGGGTTGAAGAAGCTGACGAGCCCGGCGATGACCTGGCCCGCGCGGGCCCCGCCCTCGCGGATGAGATCGAGGGAGGTGCCGTCTCCGGCGGACGCGGCGACGGCGATGTCGGCGGCGCCGAGCCGGCCGTTCGCCTCCAGCAGGCGGGCCAGTTCCGCGGAGCGCCCCTCGCGGGCCGCTTCCTCGGCGTCCCGGGCGAGGGCGGCGCCGCCGAAGTAGGCCTCCAGGCAGCCGCGGTTGCCGCAGGCGCACTGGCGTCCTTCCGGCTCGACCTGGATATGGCCGATGTCGCCCGCACTGCCGGTGGTGCCGTGGTGGACGTCACCGCCCACGACGACGCCGCAGCCGATGCCGGTACCGATCTTGACGCAGAAGAAGTCCTGCACGGAGCGGGCCACTCCGGCCTGCATCTCGCCCATGGCCATCAGGTTCACGTCGTTGTCGACCATCACCGGGCAGCCCAGTTCCTGGCTGAGCGCCTCCCGCACGGGGAAGCCGTCCCAGCCCGGCATGATCGGTGGGGCGACGGGGACGCCCTCGGGGAAGCGGACGGGGCCCGGCACGCCGATGCCCGCGCCGTCGAACCCCTCGGCGACGCCGCTGTCGCGCAGCTTGGCCACCATCGCCAGCACCTGGTCGAAGACCGCGACAGGGCCCTCGCGGACGTCCATGGGCTGGTTGATGTGGCCGAGGATCTCCAACTCGGGGTTGGTGACGGCGACGTCGATCGAGGTGGCCCCGATGTCGACGCCGAGGAAGCGCAGTTGCGGAGCGAGACGGATGTTGTGCGAGCGCCGCCCGCCGCGCGAGGCGGCGAGCCCGTCGGCGACGACGAGGCCCGTCTCCAGTAGCCGGTCGACCTCGACGGCCAGTTTGGAGCGGGACAGGTCGACGCGGTCGCCGAGTTCGGCGCGTGAGCGCGGACCGCCGTCGCGCAGCAGGCGGAGCAGCCGCGCCTGGTGCGCGTTCGCGGGCCGTGCAGTCATGCGCCTCACCGCTACCCCTCCAGCCGCCTGTGTCGGCATCACGTCCGGGAATGCACGGGGAACGTAGCAGTGGGAGCCGGGGTTGGGAAGAAGTTATGCGTTAACCAGCGCGACTTTTTCCCGCCAGTGGACAAAGGGCCGCTCCTTCCTCTGTCCGACTCCTCGCTTAAGGTCGGGGCACGGAGGTGAGGCGACATGGGCAGGGTCACCGAGCGGCGCCCGGTCATCCGGGTGCGGGACGGTGCCGTCAGCACGCGGCCCGACACGTTGGTGGCGGAGGAGCCGCTGGAGATCCGGCTGAACGGGAAACCGCTGGCGATCACCATGCGCACCCCGGGTGACGACTTCGCGCTGGCCGCCGGCTTCCTCGTCAGCGAAGGCGTCATCGGTGCGGCGGACGAACTGGCCACCATCGTCTACTGCGGCGGCGCCCGGGACGAGGGCGGCAACACCTACAACGTCGTCGACGTGCGACTGGCACCGGGCGTACCCGTCCCCGACATCGCGCTGGAGCGCAACGTCTACACGACGTCCTCGTGCGGGCTGTGCGGCAAGGCCAGCCTGGACGCCGTACGGACGACGACGCGCTGGCGGCTGGAGGCCGAACGCCCCGGCGGTCTGGGCCTCGACCTGCTGGCGGCGCTGCCCGAGCGGCTGCGCGCGGCGCAGCGGGTCTTCGACCGTACGGGCGGCCTGCACGCGGCGGCGCTGTTCTCCCCCACGGGCGAGCTCCTGGACGTGCGCGAGGACGTGGGCCGCCACAACGCCGTGGACAAGCTGGTCGGGCGCGCCGTGCAGAGCGGGGCGCTGCCGCTGCGGGACGCGCTGCTGATGGTGTCGGGCCGGGCCTCGTTCGAGCTGGCCCAGAAGGCGGTGATGGCGGGCGTTCCCGTGCTGGCCGCCGTCTCGGCGCCCTCCTCCCTCGCGGTGGACCTGGCCGAGGAGACGGGCCTGACCCTGGTCGGCTTCCTGCGCGGCACGTCCATGAACGTCTACGCGGGCGCCCACCGGCTGGCGCTGCCGGTGAGCACCGACTGAAGCCGGCACCCGCGCCGGGACCGCGGGCCGCACCCCGTCCACGCGCCCCGGACCACCACTCCGGCCGCCGGGCCGAGACAGTCGCTCCCACCGCAGGCCGGGGCCGTCACTCCCGCCGCCGGGCCGGGGCCGTCACTCGCGCCGCCGGGCCAGGGCCGTCACTCGCGCCGCCGGGCGGGCGCCGTCACTTCCACCGCCGGGCCGAGGCCGCCACTCCCGCCGCCGGGCCAGGGCCGTCACTTCCGCCGCGGGCGGGCACCTTCACTCCCGCCGCCGGGCGGGCATCTTCACTCCCACCTCCGGGCGGGCGCCGTCACTCCCACCGCCGGGCGGGCATCTTCACTCCCACCTCCGGGCGGGCGCCGCCACTCCGGCCGCCGGGCCGAGGCCGCCACTCCCGCCGCCGTCAATCCCACCGCCGGGCGGGCGCCATCACTCCCGCCGCCGGGCCGAGGCCGCCACTCCCGCCGCCGGGCCAGGGCCGTCACTTCCGCCGCGGGCGGGCGCCATCACTCCCACCGCCGGGCCGAGGCCGCCACTCCCACCGCGGGCCGAGGCCGCCACTCCCACCGCCGAGCGGGCGCCGTCGGGCCGGCCGCCGGGCGGGCGCCGCCACTCCCACCGCCGGGCCAGGGCCGTCACTCCGGCCCGAAGGCGCGGCCACGCCCGGCGGGACGTGCCGGGGACGGCGCGGCGGCCGTCGGCAAGGCACCCGCCGGGGCCCCTGCCGCGCCGGTCGCCCGCTCCTCCCCGGCCTCCCCCTCTTCTCTCTCTTCCCCCTCTTCCGCCTCTTCGTCCGGCGCCCAGCGGCGGGCGAGGTAGGCGCAGACCATGAGCTGCATCTGGTGGAAGAGCATGAGCGGCAGTACCGCGACGCTGGCCTGGGCGCCGAACAGGACGCTGGCCATGGGCAGCCCCGCGGCCAGTGACTTCTTCGAGCCGGCGAAACAGAGGGCGAGGCGGTCGGGCCGCTCGAAGCCCAGCCGGCGCGAGCCGAACCAGGTCAGGGTCAGCATGAGCGCGAGCAGGACGGCCTCGACGCCCAGCAGCGCCAGCAGCCGAACCGGCGTGACCCGGCCCCAGATGCCCTCCGTCATGCCCTGGCTGAAGGCGGTGTAGACGACGAGGAGTACCGAGGAGCGGTCCACGTAGCCGAGCACCCGTTTGTGGCGGGTGAGGAAGCCGATGAGCCAGCGCCGCACGAGCTGGCCCGCGACGAAGGGCGCGAGCAACTGGCAGCCGATCTCGATCAGGCCGCCGGCGGACAGAGCCGCCTGCCCGCCGATGAGCCAGGCCGCCAGCAGCGGGGTCGCGACCATTCCGAAGAGGCTGGAGTAGGTGCCCGCGCAGATGGCCGCCGGCACGTTGCCGCGCGCTATGGCGGTGAAGGCTATGGAGGACTGGATGGTGGAGGGGACGAGGCAGAGGAAGAGGAGCCCTTCCTGGAGCCCTGGCGTGAGCACGTAAGGAACGAGCGCGTGCGAGGCGAGGCCCAGCAGTGGGAAGAGGACGAAGGTGCACATCAGGACGGCCAGGTGCAGCCGCCAGTGGCTGAGCCCGTCCAGAGCCTCGCGGGTGGAGAGCCGTGCTCCGTAGAGGAAGAAGATCAGTCCTACCGCGATTTTGGTGGCCCAGCCGAACCCCTGGGCCACGCCTCCCGAGGCGGGGAGCAGCACGGCGATCAGGACCGTGGTCACCAGAAGCAGGACGTAGGGGTCCAAGTGTCGGGCGAGGCGGCGCATGGGCACCAAGATACCGACGGGTGGAATCGCGTTTCCGAAGCGTCTCGCTCCCCGCTCCCCCGGCGCTTGCCGGGCGCGGACCACTGCGGCCACGCCGCGGACCGCAGTGGTCCGCGCCCGGACTTCGCTTCCCGCATTCGCGAAGATTTGCGAAGCCTCGCGAAGGTTCCGTGCAGAAACCCGACGGGTCGGGCGACGACTTGGCGGCGATCCCCTCCCGCACCGTCGAACTGTCCTCAATTGACCGACTGACCTGCGCGGACTCCCTGCCGATCATGGTGCCCCATCGGATACGGTCACTCGCACCGCCCCATGTGGCGCTGTGCAGTCGAGGAGCAGAGTCTTTGCGCGAGTTCACCGTTGACGCGTTGGCGACGGAGCCCCAGGTGGGCGGGCTGGCCGACGCTGTCTTCGCGCACGCCGAGAAGCGTCCCGCCCTGCCGTTGCTGGCCCGCAAGGACCCGCACGGCCAGTGGCAGGAGGTGACCGCGGCCCGGTTCCGCGACGAGGTCGTCGCGGTGGCGAAGGGCCTGCTGGCCCAGGGCGTCCGGTTCGGGGACCGCGTCGCGCTGATGTCCCGTACGCGGTACGAGTGGACGCTGCTGGACTTCGCGCTGTGGTCGATCGGCGCCCAGCCCGTCCCCGTCTACCCCACCTCCTCGGCCGAGCAGGTCGCCTGGATGCTGCACGACGCCGATGTGACGGCCGCGGTGGTCGAGCACGAGGACCACGCGATGACCGTCGGGTCGGTCGTCGACGGGCTGCCGCGGCTGAAAAAGCTGTGGCAGCTGGACGCCGCCGCCATGGACGAGATCGTCGCCGCCGGCGCGCACCTGGACGACGAGGTCGTCCACCGGCACCGGCTGGCGCTGACCCCCGACACCGCCGCCACCGTCATCTACACGTCAGGAACCACGGGACGCCCCAAGGGCTGCGTGCTCACCCATGCCAACTTCATGGCCGAGGCCGACAACATCGTCGCCCGCTACGACCAGGTCTTCAGCGCCAAGCACGGCGAACAGGGCTCTCTGCTGCTCTTCCTGCCGCTGACCCACGTCTTCGGCCGGATGGTGGAGGTCGCCGCCGTGCGCGGCGGGATCAAGCTGGGGCACCAGCCGGAGATGACGGCCAAGGCGCTGCTGCCCGACCTGCGGGCCTTCCGCCCCACCTTCATCCAGGCGGTACCGCACCTGTTCGAGAAGATCTTCCAGAGCGTCCGCCGCAAGGCCGAGGCCGACGGCAAGCTGGGCCCCTTCGAGAAGGCCGTGGACGTGGCGGTCCGCTACGCGGAGGCGCTCGAACACAAGGCGTTCGGAACCGGCCCCGGGCCCGGCGCCGCACTGCGCATGCAACATCAGCTCTACGACAGGCTCGTCTACACCAAACTGCGGGAGGCGATGGGCGGCCGGTGCCGGTACGCCATGTCGGGCGGCTCGGCCATGGAACGGCGGCTGGGGCTGTTCTTCGACGGCGCGGGCATGCGGATCTTCGAGGGGTACGGGCTGACCGAGACCACGGCCGCCGCCGTCGCGAACCCGCCGGAGCGCCCCCGCTTCGGCACGGTGGGACAGCCGGTCCCCGGCACCACCGTGCGGATCGCCGAGGACGGTGAGATCCTGCTGTACGGCGGGCAGGTCTTCGGGGGCTATCTCAACAATCCGCACGCGACCCAGAACGCCCTGCGTGGCGGCTGGATCGCCACCGGCGACCTGGGTTCCCTGGACGACCAGGGCTATCTGACGATCACCGGCCGCAAGAAGGAGATCCTGGTGACCTCCGGCGGCAAGAGCGTCTCCCCGGGACCGCTGGAGGACCGGGTGCGGGAGCATCCGCTGGTCGGCCAGTGCATCGTGCTGGGCAACGACAGGCCGTACGTGTCCGCGCTGCTCACCCTCGACGAGGAAGCCGTGCAGCACTGGCTGGCGATGCGGGAGAAGCCGGGTCTGGACCCCGCCGAGCTGCTGCGGGACGAGGACCTGGAGCGGGAGATGCGGCGGGCCGTCGTCGCGGCGAACACCCAGGTCTCGCAGGCGGAGTCCATCCGCACCTTCCGGATACTGGCCCAGCCCTTCACGGAGGAGGACGGGCTGCTGACGCCGTCGATGAAGCTGAAGCGGGGCGCGATCGAGACCGCCTATGCCTCCGAGATAGAGGCCTTGTACCGGGGCTGACCGCCCGGATCGGGGCGCCGGGGCTGAGGCGGCCCGGATCGGGGGTACCCCGGGGCACGAGCGCTCCGCGCCGGGGGGAGGGGCCGGGAAGGAACAGATGCCCGGCGTCGAGCGTTCATCAGGGGGGCAAGCACGAAGAGAAGCCGAAACAAACGTAAGGACCCCTCGCGTGAGCAACGTTCCCACCACCACGCTCAACAACGGCGTCGAGATGCCGCAGCTCGGCTTCGGCGTCTGGCAGGTGCCCGCCGACGAGGCGGCCACGGCGGTGACCACGGCGCTGGAGTCCGGCTACCGCAGCATCGACACCGCCGCGGCGTACGAGAACGAGGAAGGCGTGGGCCGCGCCCTCGCCGACTCGGGCCTGCCGCGCGACGAGCTGTTCGTCACCACCAAGCTGTGGAACTCCGAGCAGGGCCACGACTCGACCCTGCGCGCCTTCGACGCCTCCCTGGCCAAGCTCGGTCTCGACTTCGTGGATCTCTACCTCATCCACTGGCCGATGCCCGAGGTCGACAAGTACGCGGACAGCTGGCGCGCGTTCGAGAAGATCTACGCCGAGGGGCGCGCCCGCGCCATCGGCGTCTCCAACTTCCAGCCGACCCACCTCAACCGGCTGCTCGAGCTCGGCGGCACGGTCCCCGCCATCAACCAGATCGAGCTCCACCCGCGGCTCCAGCAGTCCGTACCCCGCGCCTACCACACCGACCACGGCATCGCCACCGAGGCCTGGTCCCCGCTCGGCCAGGGTGGTGACCTGCTCGACGACCCGACGCTGACCGGGATCGCGGGCAAGCACGGCAAGACCGTCGCCCAGGTGGTGCTCCGCTGGCACCTGCAGCTGGGCAACGTGGTGATCCCCAAGTCGGTCACCCCGTCCCGGGTGCGCGAGAACTTCGACCTGTTCGACTTCGAGCTCACCAGCGAGGACATGGCCGAGATCGCCACCCTCAACACGGACACCCGGCTGGGCCCCGACCCGGACTCGATGAACTGGATGGGCTGACCGCCAGGGCCCGGCACGTCCACGGCCCGGGCGCGCGCACGCGGCCGGTGGCACCCCCGAAGGGGCCACCGGCCGCGTGACGCCGCGGGCCGCGTGGCGCCGCGAGCCGGGCCTTTCAGCTGGCCCCGTGTCCCGGAGCGATCTCCTCGATACGCCGGGCCAGCGCCACGTCCAGCTCGGTGATCTTTCCGCCGACGCTGTGCGTGTTGACCGTGACGGACAGCGAGTTGTAACCGAGCGTCAGCTCGGAGTGGTGGTTGAGCTCCTCCTGGAGAGCGGCGATGTGCAGGGCCATCGCCGCGGCCGGCAGGTGGCCGGGCAGTGCGTAGGAGCGGGAGACGCTGTCGCCGTCGGTCGTCCAGTGCGGCAGACCGGCCAACGCCTGCTCGGTCTCCTCGGGGGTCAGCGGCTGCGGCGCCATGAGATGCCCTTCCTTCCGTCCGACGGTGCTTGCCTTCACGGTCAGCCTGCCACGCGCCGGCGGTCGCCGTCCGGTCAGGGAACCGCTGCCGCAGGCGGCCGTCAACCGGCCAGCCACATGTCGGGCCCGAAGACCTCGTAGTGGATGCGGTCCGCGGCGACGCCGCTTTCCAGCAGTTGGGCACGCAGGGCGCGCATGAAGGGGAGCGGGCCGCACAGACAGGCGCGCAGACCGGCCGGGAGGGTCACCTCCGCGAGGTCCATGCGGCCGTCGCTGTCGGTGTACCAGGTGTGGGCGCGCGCGTCGGCGAGCTTGGCCAGCAAGCGCGCGCGTTCCTCGCGCAGGGCGTGGTCGCCCGGCGTGCGGTCCGCGTGCAGGGAGACGACAGGGCCCTGGTGTCCCTCGTCGACCAGCTGGTGCAGCATCGCCTGGATCGGGGTGCAGCCGATGCCCGCCGAGGCGAGCAGCACGGGGGTGTGTGCGTCCTCGGTGCGCAGCACCAGGTCGCCGTACGGCGCGGAGACCTCCAGCCGGGAGCCGGCGCGCACGTGGTCGTGCAGGTGCTGGGAGACCTCGCCCGCGGGCGCGTTCGCGCGCAGCTCCCGCTTGACGGTCACCGCGTGGACGGGGTCACCGGGTGCGCCACTCAGGCTGTACTGCCGGATCTGCCGGGCTCCGTCGGGCAGTTCGACGCGGACGGACACGTACTGTCCCGCGCGGAAACGGGGAGCGGGGCGGCCGTCGGCGGGCCGGATCCGGAAGGTGGCCGTCTCGCCCGTCTCCTCGACCCGCTCGACCACCTGCCAGGGGCGCCAGGTTCCGCCGTCCTCGCCCGCCACGACCCCGTGTTGCGCGTAGAGACCGCGTTCGGCCGCCCGCAGCGTGTCGGCCATCAGCCAGTACACCTCGTCCCAGGCGGTGACCACCTCGTCGGTGGCGGCTTCGCCGAGCACCTCGCCCAGCGCCGCGAACAGGTGGGTGCGCACGATCTCGTACTGCTCGGGAGCGATGCCGAGGGAGGCGTGCTTGTGCGCGATACGCGTCAGCATGGCCTCGGGGAGCCGCCCCTGAGGGGTGACCAGTGCCGTCGCGTACGCGGCGATCGAGCCGGCGAGGGCCTGCCGCTGAGTGCCGGACGCCTGGTTGCCCCGGTTGAACAGGTGGGTGCCGAGTTCGGGGTGCGCCGCGAACATCCGGCGGTAGAAGAGACCCGAGACCTCTTCGATCGCCTCGGCGACGGCCGGAAGAGTGGCTCGGACGATCTCGGCGGACTTCTGTGACAGGTCAGTGCTCACAGCGCACTCCAAACATGCATCTCACATTCATATTCAACGGCGCGGCACGCCGTCCCGTGGCGGGTGACACGCGCTCAGCCGGCCGCGCCGCCCGGGCCCCGGCCCACCATTCCCAGCAGGACGGGCCCTGTGGGCGACTCGACGAGGTCGGAGACGGTCAGCGGGTCGAGCGTGGCGAAGAAGGCCTCCTGCGCGGAGCGCAGGGCAGAACGGAGCCGGCAGGCCCGGTGCAGCGGGCACGGGTTGTCCCCCTCGCACTCGACCACGTCCCCCGCGCCCTCGAACTCGCGCACGAGCCAGCCCACCGACGCCGTCCGCCCGGCCCCGGTGAGCGCCAGGCCGCCGCCCCGGCCGCGCCAGGTCTCCACCGCACCGAGCCGCTGGAGGCGGTTCACCACTTTCGCCAGGTGGCTGTAGGGAACGGCCATGTCGTCGGCGACCTGCCGGGCGACGCACAACTCGTCACCCGCCACCGCCAGACGCATCACCACGCGCAGTGCCAGATCCGTCGACTTCGCCAACCGCATGACGGCACCCTAATGAAATGTGAATCTGTTGTGCAAATTTTGTGCCCGCGAGGGCGCCCGCCACCGGCTCGTCGCACCGCCGCCGCGCCGCGCGGCTCCACTAGCGTCTGATCCCGTGCCCCAGAACCCGTCCCCGCGCCATCGAGCAGGCAGCCTCACCCTGCACATCGGCCACGCTGAGCTCGTCGTCCGGCAGCGCTACGAGGCGGCCAGCGTCGCCAACGACGCGCTGACCGCCGCCTGCTTCCTGATCGGCAGCATCATGTTCTTCTC
>NZ_JASKYT010000166.1:0-15348 GCF_041028275.1 Streptomyces sp. PU-14G | reverse complement strand
CGATGTCGCCGACGCCACCGAACAGGGCATCCACCGCATCAACCACAACCCACAACTGCCATGGTCCTTCCTCACCCACACCGGCCTGACCATCCACCCACCACACCCACCCAACTAACGAAAAAATCAGTAGGGGGGCGGAGCCCCCAACAGAGGGCAACACCCACGGGGGTGGGCAGCCCCCGTGAAAAGGACAGACCATGGGGGCCCGCCCAAGACCAGAAGCGACAAGACAGGCGGAGCCACACGGCGTATGCAACCCCCAGGGGCGAAGCCCCTGGCAGGTGCAAGGCATCAAGAGAGAGAGCTGTCCGATCGCACAAACGTGACTTACGCTGCGAAGTATGCTGCTCGACACCTACGGCCGCACCGCCACCGACCTCCGCGTCTCGCTGACCGACCGCTGCAACCTGCGCTGCACGTACTGCATGCCGGAGGAGGGCCTGCAGTGGCTCGCCAAGCCCGAGCTGCTCACGGACGACGAGATCGTCCGTCTGGTCCGCATCGCCACCGCGGAGCTGGGCGTCACCCAGGTCCGCTTCACGGGCGGCGAGCCCCTGCTGCGCCCCGGACTGACGGGCATCGTGGCGCGCTGCGCCGAGCTGGAGCAGCGCCCCCGGATGTCGCTGACGACCAACGGGATCGGCCTGGAGCGCACCGCGGCGGCGCTGCGCGAGGCGGGTCTCGACCGGGTCAACGTCTCGCTGGACACGCTCGACCCCGACACCTTCCAGCGGATGACCCGGCGCAAGCGCCACGCCGACGTGCTGCGCGGTCTGGCCGCCGCCCGTGCGGCGGGTCTGACGCCGGTCAAGGTCAACGCGGTGCTGATGCCGGGGCTGAACGACGAGGAGGCCCCCGACCTGCTGGCCTGGGCGCTGGAGGAGGGCTACGAGCTGCGCTTCATCGAGCAGATGCCGCTGGACCCCCAGCACGGCTGGCAGCGCGAGGGCATGATCACGGCGGGGGACATCCTGGCCTCGCTGCGGGCCCGCTTCACCCTCACCCCGGAGGGCGAGGACGCGCGCGGATCGGCCCCGGCGGAGCGCTGGCTGGTGGACGGCGGCCCGCAGCGGGTCGGTGTCATCGCCTCGGTCACCCGCCCCTTCTGCCGCGCCTGCGACCGTACGCGGCTGACCGCCGACGGCCAGGTGCGTACGTGCCTGTTCGCGACCGAGGAGTCGGACCTGCGGGGCGCGCTGCGCGGGGGAGCGAGCGACGCCGAGGTGGCAGGGCTGTGGCGGAAGGCGATGTGGGGCAAGAAGGCGGGAGCGGGGATCGACGACCCCTCGTTCGTGCAGCCGCAGCGCCCGATGTCGGCCATCGGGGGGTAGGCGTCCGGCACGCCCCTTGCCTCAGGGGGCCGGACGCGTCGGCCATCGGGGTAGGAGTCCGGCAAGCCCCTGCCTCGGGGGGCCGGGAGCGTCGGCCCTCGGAAGTAGGAGGAGGCCGGCACGCCCCTGCCTCAGGGGGCCGGGAGGCTAGGACCGCTGTTCGCCGTCGGCCGGCTGCCACTCGCTCAGCGGCACGGTGTCCTTGAGGAAGCCGCGCACGCCGAGGAACTCCGACAGATACTCGCGGTGTTCCTCGCAGGCCAGCCAGGTCTTCCGCCGTTCGGGCGTGTGCAGCTTGGGGTTGTTCCAGGCGAGCACCCACACGGCAGCCGCGCGGCAGCCTTTCGCGGAGCAGATCGGGGTGTCGGGCCCGTCGGCGGAGGGGGAGGCGGAAGGGATCACGCGTCCATCTTCCACCACTGCCCGGACATTAAGCGACGCCGGGCAGCCACGGGGGGAGCCGCCCGGCGTCGGTCCATCGCTCCGACGGGGGATGCGGAGCGCACATGAAGTATGGCATGCGGGAAGGGTCGCAGTGCACCGGAACCGCAAGATTGATCTGAGGTTTTGCTGAGCTTTGCGGTCGACGCGGCCTCAACTGCGTCCGTTCGCGCTCTCGTTCGGGGTGTGCCCGGCGTCGCCCGGAGAGGTCTCTCCCTCCGCTTTGGTCACGTTGGAGCCCTCCAGCACACGGTGCTGGGGCTCGGGCACGAACGTGGACGGCGACGAAGGCGCGTTCTCCCGGCCGGCGTTGGCGATCACCACTGCCACGTAGGGGAGCACGCCGCCGAGGACCAGCGCCACGATGGCCAGCGGCCGTTCCACGTCCCACAGCAGCACCGCGAGGAGCACGGCGACCGTGCGGAGGAGCATCGAGATCACATAGCGGCGCTGTCTTCCGCGCACGTCCTCCTGGAGGCCCGTCCGGGCCCCGGTGATCCGGAACACCTCCGCCTGGTGCTGCTTCCGCATCAGTCCCACCACCTGCTCACCTCCCGTTCTCCACGGCCGTGCCGGGAGATCCGGATATGTCCACGGTACGCCCAGGGTGCGTCAGGAACGAGACCGGGGCGTGGGGCCCGGACGACCGGTCGGCCTACGGCCGACGAGGTAGGACGGGCCCCACGCCGTGCGTAGGCACACACAGAGCGACCAGGCCGTAGCCCCGCTCCGGGCGGGCACGGGCGGAGGCAGGCCCCCGCCCGCCGGGGTCAGAGCCCCCGGACCTCGGCGACCTTGCGGCCCGCCTTGAGGTACACCGCCCGGGAGGCGGTGTCCGGGTCTTCCCCGTGCGCGGACACCGCCTCCCGGGCGACGTCCGCGAGCGGCCGGAGCGCTTCCGCCTCGGGCAGCACGACGGCCCGCTGCTCCTGGCCGTCCTTCTCGACGATGAGCCGCAGCCCGTTCTGCTTGGCGATCCGGCGGGCCGCCGACGCGCTCGGGGTGAAGCCGAGGACCTTGGTGAGCACCGCGGCGACGCCCTCCTCGCCGTGTTCGGCGACCTCGACGACCGGCAGCGTCCCGGCGTCGGAGAAGGACTTCTTGGAGAACTGCGCGACGAAGTGGGCGCGGGCCGCCATGGCCGCCGCGATGCCGTGCAGCGCCGAGACGACCTCGCCCGCCAGGATCTTCTTCAGGTCCATCGGGTGCAGGGTGCCGGCCTCGATGCGCGCCGTGGCCTGCTCGATCTCCGGGTCCGTCCACTCGGTCCAGGCCCGCAGGTAGGGCACCATCAGCCGGTCGGGGATCGACATGATCTTGCCGAACACCTCGTCGGGGGTGCTGCCCAGACCCACGTAGTTGCCCTTGGACTTGGACATCTTGGCGCCGGACCCGTCGGTGCCCTCGACCAGCGGCATGGTGACCACCAGCTGCGGCTGCTGCCGGTGCGCCTCCATGATCCGGCGGCCCATCTGGAGGTTCAGCAGCTGGTCGACGCCGCCGAGCTCCACGTCGCAGGCCAGCTCGACGGAGTCGAGGGCCTGGGCGACCGGGTAGAGCAGCTCCGACATCGTCAGGCCCGAGCCCTCCGAGAGCCGGTTGCGGAAGTCCTCGCGCTGGAGCAGCGAGGAGACCGGCACCTGCGCCAGGAGCCCGAGCAGCTGAGGCAGCGTGTAGGGGGCGAGCCACTGGCTGTTGTGGGCGAAGCGCACCTTCTCGAAGTCGAAGAAGGGGCGGACCTGTTCCTGGTAGCCGGACAGGTTCCGCTCGATGTCCTCGTCGGTCAGCGGCGGGCGCTCGGCCGTGCGCCCCGAGGGGTCGCCGATCTTGGCGGTGAAGTCGCCGATGATCAGTGTGACGTCGTGGCCCATGCGCTGGAAGCGGCTCAGCACGATGACCGGCACCGCGTGGCCCAGGTGCACGTCGGCGGCCGTCGGGTCGATGCCCAGCTTGACGTGCAGGCCCCTGCCCTGTGCGGCGCGCTCCTCGATCCGCTCGGCGAGCTTGTCGACCGAGGGCAGCAGCTCCACGGAGCGCGCCCCGATCAGCTCCGCCTGCTCCTTGCCCGTCAGGTCGCTCAGGTCCAGATAGCGCCGGGTCCCGGTCTCCGCGAGCAGCTGCTCGACGTGGGTGTCGGAGGTGAGGTCCTGGGCCAGCAGCTCACTGGCGCGCTGTACGGAGTCGCCGAGGCGTGTCACGTCACTGTCCTGGTGGTGGGTACTGAAAACGGTCAGGCGAAGTCTATGCGCCGCCGCCGGTGCGCATGTCCTCGGCCGCCGCCCGGGGCGCGGGTTTCTGTAGGGACTCCACAGGTCGCTGTCGGCGCCCCTGTCCGTGCCCGCGTGCTCGCCGAGCAGCGCCGCCGGATAGGTTCTGTTTGCGACAGACCGTGTTGGACAGTGACAGCAGCAGGAAGGGTGGTCACACAGTGAGCCGCTCAGTGCTCGTGACCGGAGGGAACCGCGGCATCGGCCTCGCCATCGCGCGCGCCTTCGCCGAGGGGGGCGACAACGTCGCCGTCACCTACCGCTCCGGAGAGCCGCCCGAGGGCTTCCTCGGCGTCAAGTGCGACATCACCGAGCCGGAGCAGGTGGAGCAGGCGTACAAGGAGATCGAGGAGAAGCAGGGGCCGGTCGAGGTCCTGGTCGCCAACGCGGGCGTCACCCGCGACCAGCTGCTGCTGCGGATGTCGGAGGAGGACTTCACCTCCGTCCTCGACACCAACCTCACCGGCGCCTTCCGGGTGGTCAAGCGCGCCTCCCGGGGCATGCTGCGCGCCCGCAAGGGCCGTATCGTGCTGATCTCCTCGGTCGTCGGCCTGATGGGGCAGGCCGGGCAGGTCAACTACGCCGCCTCCAAGGCCGGTCTGGTGGGTTTCGCCCGCTCGCTCTCCCGTGAGCTGGGCTCCCGCAACATCACCTGCAACGTCGTCGCTCCCGGGTTCGTGGACACCGACATGACCCGCGCGCTGAGCGACGAGCAGCGGGCCGACTTCGTCAAGCAGGTACCGCTGGGCCGTTACGCCGAACCGGCCGAGGTCGCCTCCTCGGTGCGCTTCCTGGCGTCCGACGAGGCCGCGTACATCACCGGAGCCGTCATTCCCGTCGACGGCGGATTGGGCATGGGTCACTGAAACAATGAGCGGAATCCTGGCGGGCAAGCGCATCCTTGTCACCGGCGTCATCACCGACGGGTCGATCGCCTTCCACGCGGCGAAGGTCGCCCAGGAGCAGGGGGCCGAGGTCCTTCTGACCGGTTTCGGCCGGCTCTCCCTGGTGGAGCGGATCGCCAAGCGGCTGCCCGAGGCCGTGCCCGTGATCGAACTGGACGTCGGCAACCAGGAGCACCTGGACGGGCTCGCCGACAAGATCCGCGAGCACTGGGGCGCGGACGCGCGGGTGGACGGCATCGTCCACTCGATCGCCTTCGGCCCGCAGGGCGCCTTCGACTTCCTCGGCGCGGCCTGGGAGGACGTCAGCACGGCCGTGCACATCTCGGCGTACTCGCTCAAGTCGCTCACGATGGCGTGCCTGCCGCTGATGCACGAGGGCAGCTCGGTCGTCGGCCTCACATTCGACGCGCAGATCGCCTGGCCGAAGTACGACTGGATGGGCGTGGCCAAGGCGGCCCTGGAGTCCACCAACCGCTACCTCGCGCGCGACCTCGGCCCCAAGGGCATCCGCTGCAACCTCGTCTCGGCCGGGCCCATCAAGTCCATGGCCGCCAAGTCCATCCCGGGCTTCGAGGAGCTGGCCGACGTGTGGAACCACCGCGCGCCCATCGGCTGGGAGCTGTCGGACCCGGAGCCGGCCGGACGCGGCGTCGCCGCCCTGCTGTCGGACTTCTTCCCGCGGACCACCGGCGAGATCGTGCACGTCGACGGAGGGGTGCACATGATGGGGGCCTGACCCCCGCTCCCGGACCGCGGGGCGCTACAGCACCCCGCGGCTCCACTCCGCCGTGTGGGAGGCCGCCTCTTCGGAGGCGGCCTCCGCGTCTTGTGCGCGGATGGCCTCCAGCAGCCGCGCGTGGTCCATGTAGCCCTCGGGGCGCAGCGTCTCTCCCACGTCGTGCCGCAGGAAGGCGCGCAGCACTTCGGCGAGGTCCGCGTACAGCGCGCTGAAGACCTCGTTGTGCGACGCCGCGACGACGCCCATGTGCAGACTCTGGTCCGCGTCGATGAAGCGTTCGACCTCCCCCGACTCCCACGCCGTCTCCCGGCGGGCCAGCAGCCCGTCGAGCTGTGCGAGGTCGGCGTCCGTCCGCCGCCGTGCCGCCAGCCTGGCGCCCGCCGTCTCCAGCGCGGAGCGCAGCTCGGCCACGTGCCGCAGGTCGGTCCCCGCGAAACGCCGGTGCATCACGCCTGCCAGCTCGCTGGTGGCCAGAACGTAGGTGCCGGAGCCCTGCCTGATGTCGAGCAGCCCGTTGTGGGCGAGTGCCCGCACCGCCTCGCGCACCGTGTTGCGGGCCACGCCCAGCTGCTCGACCAGCTCGGGCTCGGTCGGGATGCGGCTGCCCACCGGCCACTGGCCCGCGGCGATCTGCTGCCGCAGCGTGGCGATCACCTGGTCGGCCAGCGGCGCTCGCTGGGGCGCGGACAGCGGGGGAGCCGAGCCGCGCGACGGAGAGGGGGGAAGGGATTGGCCGCGATTCATCCCATGATTCTATGATGGACCTCATGGCCATGGCAGACGACGACCGCAGGAATTCCCCACACGAGCCCGACCACGGACCCGGCACCACCGGCGTACGCGAGCGTCCCGACCCCGCACACCCCGCCGGCACCCCGGCGCCGCCACCCGAACCCGGCGGCTCCGCTCCCGTGGCATCCCGCTGGATGCTCCGCCTCGTCGCCGTCGGGCTCGTCATCGCGGCACTCAACCTGCGTCCCGCCATCTCCGGGCTCGGGCCCCTCCTGGAGGAGATCCGCGACGCGCTGCACATGAACGGCGCCGTCGCGGGGCTGCTGACCTCCGTGCCGCCGCTCTGCTTCGCGCTCTTCGGCGGCCTCGCGCCCCGGCTGGCCCGCCGCCGCGGTCCGGCCGCCGTCGTGCTGGCCGGCATGGTCGCGGTCACCCTCGGGCTCGCCCTGCGCCCCTTCGCGGGCGGCACCGCCACCTTCCTCGCCGCCACCGCGCTCGCCCTGGCGGGAATCGCGGTGAGCAACGTGCTGATGCCGGTCGTCGTCAAGCACTGGTTCCCCGACCGCGTCGGCTCCATGACGGGGCTCTACTCGATGGCGCTGTCCATGGGCACGTCCGCGGCAGCCGCCGTCACCGTGCCGCTGACGGACGCCCTCGGCGGCAGCTGGCGTGCCGGACTGGGGGCCTGGGCGGTGCTCGGCGTCCTCGCCGTCATCCCGTGGCTCCTGATCACCCGGGACCGTTCGGCCCGGGGCCCCGAGCCGCAGGCCGAGGAGGAGGCCGTCCCCGAGGAGGCGGCCGAGGGCGAGGCCCGTCGCGAGGCCGAGGAGCGCACGCGCCGCGGCGCGGAGCGTGCGCCGACGACCGAGGCGCCCGCTGCGGGACGCCGGCCCGAGGACGGTTCCCGCGCCGGCACGGGCGTCCCCGCCCCGAAGGCGCCCGCTCTGCGCATCGTCAAGTCGCCCACCGCCTGGTGGCTCGGCGTCTTCTTCGGGCTCCAGGCCTCCGCCGCCTACATCACGATGGGCTGGCTGCCGCAGATCTTCCGCGACGCCGGGGTCTCCGCCTCCGCGGCCGGTGTCATGCTCGCGGTGACGATGGGCATGGGCATCCCTCTCTCCTTCGTTCTGCC
Organism: Streptomyces sp. PU-14G; assembly: GCF_041028275.1. NCBI lineage: Bacteria > Bacillati > Actinomycetota > Actinomycetes > Kitasatosporales > Streptomycetaceae > Streptomyces > Streptomyces sp. PU-14G. Next base: position 7,798 of record NZ_JASKYT010000166.1, on the reverse strand, counting down.
GAAGGTGGCCGCCCGGATGCGGCACCAGGGCCCGCTGGTGCTGGCCCTCGGCGTCTGCGGTCTGATCGCGTACGCGGGCCTGTGGCTGGCCCCCGCCTCGGGGGCGTGGCTGTGGGCGGTGGTCCTGGGCGTCTCCAACTGCGCGTTCCCGCTGGCGCTCACCATGATCGGCATGCGGTCGCGGTCCAGCGCCGGAGTGGTCAAGCTCTCGGCCTTCGCGCAGAGCACCGGCTACCTGCTCTCCATACCAGGACCGCTGCTGGTCGGCTCCCTGCACGATCTGAGCGGCGACTGGCGGATGCCCCTGGTGCTGATGGCGGCACTGATGGTCGCGCAGATGGCCAGCGGACTGCTGGCGGGCAGGGACCGCGTCATCGAGGACGGACGCTGAGTGGGACACTGGCACACATGCCAGTCCTCGAACCGCATCCCCCCAAACCGCAGAAGAAGCTGCTGATGATCTTCGGCGCGATGATCGCCGTGACGGTCGTCATCGGGGTGATCGCCAGCATCGCCTCCCCCTGACCCGGCTCCGGCTCAGGTTCCGGCTCCACCGTGCCCCACGTGCGGCCTTCCGCCGCGGGGGTGTACCCAGCCCCCGGTCCCCTAGGGGGCTGTCCTCAGGGGTAACTGGGTGGGTCACCGGATGGGGTGGCCCCCCGAAGCTCCGTACCGTCGCAGCACGGCGACGACACGAAGCAGAGGAACCCGGAGGCGAGCCCCATGACGGCCCCCGCGCACGGCATGACAGACGGAAGCCGGACGCGCCCAGCAGCGCGTGCCGTACAGACGAGGCTGCCGTGGTGGGGGGTCGTGCTTCCGGCACTCGGCTTCGCGCTGCTGCTCGTCCTCCTGCTCGGCGCCGGCCGGGCGGACGCCGCCGAGCAGACCGTCGGCAGCCCGCTGGTCTCCTTCCTCGTCCACCTGTGGAGCAGCCTGCCGGGCTGAGACGCCAGCCTGCCGGGCTGACGTGGCACGGCCCGCACGGCCCGCCCCGAGGTGGACAGCGGCGCGGCATCACCGTCCGTCACCCACCCCGGGACGAACCGTCCAACACCCCGCGCCCGGCACCGCGTTTCGTGCGAAGCTGGGAAACATGAGCGTCGATGTGCCCCGCAAGATCGTCCTTCTCCGGCACGCCAAGGCGGACTGGCCGCAGGTGGCGGACCACGAGCGGCCCCTCGCCGAGCGCGGTCGCCTGGACGCCCCCGCAGCGGGCGAGTGGCTCGCCGGGCAGGGCATCACCCCGCAACTGACCCTCTGCTCCACGGCGACCCGCACCCGCGAGACGTGGAAACTGGTCGTCGCCCACCTTCCGCAGCGCCCCAAAACGGTCTACGAGGAGCGGCTGTACGACGCGCCGCCCGGAGCGATCATCGAAGTCGCGAACGAAGTCGCCGACGACGTACGGGACTTGCTGATCGTCGGCCACAACCCCGGCATGCAGTCCGTCGCCGACGTACTCGCCGGAAGCGCCGACCACGACGCCCAGGAGCGGATGGCACGCGGTTTTCCGACCGCGGCCGTCGCCGTCCTGCGGTTCACCGGCTCCTGGAAGTCCCTCGAGGCGGGCCGCGCGGAGCTCACCCACTTCTGGTCCCCGCACGAGTGAGCCGCGGCCGAGCTCTGGGTTCTGAGCCCCGATCCCTGAGCCCCGAGCCCTGAGCCCTGAGTTCTGAGCCGCCGCGGCACTCCGCCGAGTGCCGCGGCGCTCTCGTCCGCTCCCGCGCCCCGGCTCCGCCGGCCCCGCACGCCGTCGAAGGCCGTGGCCGGTGGCGGAGCCGGGCCGCCTACAGGCCGAGCTCGGCGGCGAACGAGCCACTCTCCAGTACCTGTTTGACCGCGGCGAGGAAGCGGGCCGCGTCGGCTCCGTCGACCAGGCGGTGGTCGTAGGAGAGAGCGAGGTGGGCCAGGCGGCGCACCGCCAGCACGTCCCCGCCCTGCGGATCGGCGACGGCCACGGGGCGCGCCACCGGCGTGCCCAGGCTGAGTGCGGCGGCCTGGTCGGGAGGGACGATGGCGGTCTCGAAGAGCACACCACGGTCCCCGAGCTCGCCGACCGTGAAGGTGGCCCCCGTCGTGGCGTCCTGCCCGAGCCGGTCCGCCCGGGCGTCGGCGGTCAGCTGCGAGGCCCTGCGCGCGATCCCCGCGAGTCCGAGCCCGCCGGCGTCCCGGAGGACAGGGCTGACGAGACCCCGCTCGGTGTCCACCGGGAAGGCGATGTCCTCGGTGTCGAAGTAGGTGACCGTGCCCTCGCCCTCGTCGATCCTGGCGTGCACGGCCGGGTGCGCCTTCAACACGCGTGCCGCGGCCAGCACCAGGAACGGCAGCATGGTCAGGGGGACGCCCTCGCGGGCAGCGAAGGCGTCCGCCGCCCGCGCACGCAGCCGTGCCACCTCGGTGACGTCGACCTCCACGACGGTCGTCAGCTGCGCCTGATCGTGCAGCGCACGCATCGCGGCGGCGCCCGCGGCCCGGCGAGACGGGTCCATCGCCACCGTCGTGCCGCGCGGCGAGGCGCCCGACGCGGGCCGGCCCTCCGCGACGGAGACGTGAGGGGCGGGTGGTGCGGATGGGGCCGCGGCGCTGCTGACCGGCACGGAGCGCTGCCGGGCGGCCTCAGCCGCCGCGGTGACGTCCTGCGCCCGAACGCGTCCCCCGACGCCGGTGCCCGCGACCGAGGCCGGGTCCACACCGTGCTCGCGGGCGAGCTTGCGCACCATGGGAGTGGCGTAGAAGCCCTCGCTCGCCGGCCGAGCAGCGGAGCCCGCGCCCACCGGGTCCACCGCGCCCGCCGGGCCCTGCGAGCCCGTCTGGGAGACGGCACCCCGGCCCGCCGGCCCGGCGCCTGGCTCCGCGCCCGGACCCGCCTCCCGTGCCGCCGGGCCAACGCCCGTGTTCGGGCTCACGTTCGAGCCCCCGTTCGGGCTCGCGGCCGGGCTCCCGTTCGGGCTCGCGGCCGGGTTCGCGTTCGCGGGCGCCGCGGTGGGGGCCGCGGTCGCGGCGGGGGCCGGATACGGCTCCTGCGCCGAGCCGGGCCCCTCCGCCGGCCCAGGCTGCGAGCCCGGCCCCTGCGCCGGATCCGGCTGCGAGTCGGGCCGGGAGCCGGGCCGGGAGTCGGGCTGCGTCCCCTGCTGAGGGCTCTGCTGAGGGGCCTCGTCGGGGGTGCCGATGAGGGCCAGCTTGGCGCCGACCTCCGCCGTCTCGTCCTCGTCGACGGTGATCTCCAGCAGGGTGCCGGAGGCCGGGGCGGGGATCTCGGTGTCGACCTTGTCGGTGGACACCTCCAGCAGCGGCTCGTCGGCCTCGACCTCGTCACCGACCTGTTTGAGCCAGCGGGTGACGATGCCCTCGGTGACGGACTCGCCCAGTTCCGGCAGCACCACCTCGTGTGCTTCCCGTGCCATCCCTCAGCCCTCCAGCCCGTAGAGGCGCACCGCGTTGTGCGGCGTCTCCGGCTTGACCTCGCCCCGTCCCGCGAGCATGCGCAGGACGGCGACGGTGATCGACTCCGCGTCGACGCCGAAGTACCGGCGTGCGTTGTCCCTGTTGTCGGAGAGGCCGAAGCCGTCCGTGCCCAGGGAGAGCCAGTCCTGGGCGACCCAGGGCCGGATCTGGTCGGGTACGGCGCGCATCCAGTCGCTGACGGCCACCACGGGGCCCCGTGCGCCGGACAGGGCCCCGCTGACGTAGGGGAGACGGCCCTCCCGTTCGCTCTCCATCGCCTCCCTGCGCAGCAGGGTCCAGGAGGGCGCCGACCACACGTCGGCGGCGACGCCCCACTCGTCGGCGAGCAGCCGCTGCGCGCCGAGGGCCCAGTGGATGGCGGTGCCGGAGGCGAGCAGTTGGAGGCGCGGGGCGTCCTTGGGGGCGCCGTCCGCCTCGCGGAAGCGGTAGAGGCCCTTGATGATGCCGTCTTCGACGCCCTCTCCCTCGGGCATCGGCGGCTGGACCTTCGTCTCGTTGTAGACGGTCAGGTAGTAGAAGAGATTCTCCTGCCCGGCGGGGTCGTCGCCGAACATGCGGCGCAGCCCGTCCCGCACGATGACCGCGACCTCGTAGGCGAAGGCGGGGTCGTACGGCCGGCAGGCGGGGTTGGCCGACGCGAGGAGCTGGGAGTGGCCGTCGGCGTGCTGGAGGCCTTCGCCGGTCATCGTCGTACGGCCGGCCGTGGCGCCGATGACGAAGCCGCGGCCGAGCTGGTCGGCGAGCGCCCAGAACTGGTCGGCGGTCCGCTGGAACCCGAACATGGCGTAGAAGATGTAGAACGGGATCATCGGCTCGCTGTGCGTCGCGTAGGCCGTGGCCGCCGCGGTGAAGGAGGCGACGGAACCGGCCTCGGTGATTCCCTCGTTGAGGATCTGACCGTCCTTGGCCTCCTTGTAGTACAGGAGCTGGTCGCGGTCGACCGGGTCGTAGTTCTGGCCGGCCGGCGAGTAGATGCCTGCGGAGGGGAACAGCGACTCCATGCCGAAGGTGCGGGCCTCGTCGGGCACCACCGGCACCCAGCGCTTGCCGGTCTCCTTGTCCCGCATCAGCTCCTTGACCAGGCGCACGAACGCCATGGTGGTGGCGATCTCCTGGGTCCCCGAGCCCTTCTTCAGCGCGTCGAACGCCTTGGCGCCGGGCTGCGGAAGCGGCTTGGGCACGACGCGGCGTGCGGGCGCGGGACCGCCGAGGGCCGCGCGGCGCTCTTGCAGGTAGCGGACCTCGGGCGAGTCGGGTCCCGGGTGCGCGTAGGGGACGAGGTCGTCGCCGAGCCGGCTGTCGGGGATGGGCAGTTCGAGAAGGTCGCGCATGGCGCGGAACTGCTTGCCCGTCAGCTTCTTCATCTGGTGGTTGGCGTTGCGGGACTCGAAGCCGGGGCCCAGCGTCCAGCCCTTGACCGTCTGGACGAGGATCACGGTCGGCGCGCCCCGGTGGGCGAGCGCGGCGCGGTAGGCGGCGTGCACCTTGCGGGGCTCGTGTCCCGCGCGTGAGGTGCCGACGATGCGGGCGAGCTCGTCGTCGCTGTACGAGGCGGCCATGGCGCTCAGCGCGGGGTCGGCACCGAAGAAGTGTTCGCGGATGTAGGCGCCGTCGCGGGCGGCGTACGTCTGGAACTGGCCGTCCGGCACGTCGCCGAGCCGCCGCACCAGGGCACCGTCGGTGTCCGCAGCCAGCAGCGGGTCCCACGCGGAGCCCCACAGGGACTTGATGACGTTCCATCCGGCGGCGCGGAACTGGGCCTCCAGCTCTTGGACGATCTTGAAGTTGCCGCGGACGGGGCCGTCGAGGCGCTGGAGGTTGCAGTTGATGACGAAGGTGAGGTTGTCCAGCTGCTCGCGCCCGGCCAGGGCGAGGGCTGCGGTCGACTCGGGTTCGTCCATCTCGCCGTCGCCGAGGAAGGCCCACACGTGCGAGGCGGAGGTGTCCTTGATGCCCCGGTTGGTGAGGTAGTTGTTGAAGCGTGCCTGGTAGATCGCGGAGATCGGGCCCAGGCCCATGGAGACGGTGGGGAACTCCCACAGCCACGGCAGGCGGCGCGGGTGCGGGTAGGACGGCAGCCCGTCACCGCCCGCCTCGTTCCTGAACCGGTCGAGCTGGCCTTCGGTGAGGCGCCCTTCGAGGAAGGCGCGGGCGTAGATGCCGGGGGAGGCGTGGCCCTGGACGTAGAGCTGGTCGCCCGAGCCGCCTCCCTCAGCTACCGCCGGGGGTGCCCCCAGCCCCTCCTTGCCCTTGAAGTAGTGCTGGAAGCCGACCTCGTAGAGCCAGGCCGCCGAGGCGTAGGTGGCCATGTGGCCGCCCAGTCCGCCGCGTTCGTTGCCGCGCGTGACCATCGCGGCGGCGTTCCACCGGTTCCACGCCGTGATGCGGGCCTCCAGCTCCGGGTCTCCGGGCGGCTCCGGCTCCTCGGCCGTGGGGATGGTGTTGACGTGGGGGGTCTCCAACAGGTGCGGCATGCCGACGCCCGCGTTCCGGGCGTGTTCGAGGAGACGGCGCAGGAGGTGGCCGGTCCGGTCGGGGCCGACTGCCTGGAGCGCTCCGTCGAGGGAGGCCCGCCATTCGGCGAGTTCCTCCGGGTCCTTTTCGGGCAGCTGGTCGAGCTGGGACACGTGGATCGAACCCTTCGTTTCGTTCGTGGCGGGGCCGTGGTGGGCCCGGTACCTGGCAGCGGGGCCGCCGTGGAGTTCGCGGGGCGGCGGGTGGCGCGGTCGCGGGACACGGTGGGTGCTGGTGGGGCGCGGGCGCGGGTGCGGGCAGCCGCCGGGGGAGCGGTGCGACGTCCGGGAAGCGTCGCGCGAGGCGTACGGCGGGCGGCGCGGATGTCGCTTACTGGAAGTTGTTATCCGCTATCCAGAATCAGGGGCGCTCACCTCGTCCGTCAACGGTTACCCGCAAGTAGATGAGTAATGATCGATCATTTTTGCCCGGCGGAAGCGGCGCGCAGCAGGATGCCCTCGTACGCCCCCGGATCGTCCTCCGTGACCTCGGGGAAACCCGTGCCGTACGGACCGTGCCAGCGCGCCGCGACGCCGGGGTTGGCCCAGTCCGAGCCGTCCGCCAGGAACAGGTGCGGGCTGCACTCGACGCGGTGTTCCACCGCGCAGGCGTGGTCCTCGGCGATCAGCTTCCTGGCCCGCCCGTCGTCCAGGCCGCGGGCGACGGCGTCGGCGTCCACGCCCGGCGTCTCCGCCGCCACCGCGAGCACCACGGAGCGGGCGCCGATCGAGCGGCTCTGCGCCCAGAACGCCCTGCGCAGCGCGCGGTCGAGCGCCTCCGAGGCCGCCAGGCCCTGCTCCTTGGCAACCTGCACCGCCTCCAGGGCCGGCAGCGAGGAGGAGGGGAACTTCCAGTCGGGTGCGCGCCACATCTGCCAGCCCGCTCCGGGCTCGACGCGGGCGACGCCGCCGACCTCCGAGTCGGTGCCCGGGCGCGGGCTCGGTCCGTCGTTGAACAGCTCCAGCGGGAAGGCCCGGTGGTCGAAACCGACCCGTTCGGTCAGGCCCAGGCGCTCCCTGGTCTCGTGCAGCCGGTGCACGCCCACATGGGCGAACGAGCACCAGATGTCGCTGAAGACGGTGATGACCCCGGGCCGGGTCGTGGTGCGGGGGTCCGCGGTGCGTGTCATGTCACTCCAGTCATGAGCCGTGCGTTTCCGTCACGAACCGGGCGTAGTCCGTGACGTGCAGTTCCATCAGGCGCCCGAGGTAGGGGTCGCGCCGGCGCAGCGCCTCGACGATGGCCTCGTGGTCCTCGGCGTTCTCGTGCAGTCCCGTGCGCAGCCGGCGCAGCGACAGGCGCGTCCACGCCTCGACGCCGAGCCACTCCCAGTGCCGGATCAGCACGGGCACACCGCAGGCGTGGACGATCGCGCGGTGGAAGGCGACGGCGTGCTCGATCTGGTCGTCGGTATCGCCGTCGCGTGCCGCCCTCGCCATGGCCCGCATGGGCTCCTCGAGGCTGCTCACGTCCCCGGCCAGGCGCTGGGCGGCCAGCTCGGCCGCCCGCCGCTCCAGCGCCGCGCGTACCTGGTAGACGTCCCGCAGCTGTTCCAGGGACAGCTCCCGTACGCGGGCGCCGCGGTTGGGGGCGCACTCGACCAGCTCCATGGTCTCCAGCACGCGCAGCGCCTCGCGTACCGGCGCCTGGCTCACCCCCAGCTCCTCCGCCACGCCGCGCTCGGTGATCCGGTCGCCGGGCCCCCACCGCCCGGTGACCAGCCCGTCCAGGACGAATCGGCGGATCTGCTGGTGCAGGGGGGCGCGGGTCAGGCGGGGTGCCGGGTCCGGTCGTCCGGGCCGTGCGGTGGTCGGCA
>NZ_JASKYT010000165.1:0-15435 GCF_041028275.1 Streptomyces sp. PU-14G | reverse complement strand
GAGCCCCCGTAGGGAGGAAACAGCTCCCTCTTGTGTGAGAGGCCCCCCCCCCCCCCCCCCCCCCCCCCCCCCCCCCCCCCCCCGGGCTGTCGTGGTGGTCGTTTCTGGGGAACATAGGCTGAGGTCTCATGAACGACGTGCGCCCCCCCCCCCCCCCCCCCCCCCCCCCCCCCCCCCCCCCCCCCCCCCCCCCCCCCCCCCCCCCCCCCCCCCCCCCCCCCCCCCCCCCCCTCCCTACGGGGGCTCCGCCCCCCTAGGAGCCCCCGTAGGGAGGAAACAGCTCCCTCTTGTGTGAGAGGCGGCTCGGCGCTGGGGGTGTCGGCGGGGCTGTCGTGGTGGTCGTTTCTGGGGAACATAGGCTGAGGTCTCATGAACGACGTGCGGGACGTGCTGCTGCGGCAGATCAAGGACAAGGCCGTGGTGCACGGCAGGGTGACGCTCTCCTCGGGTGCGGAGGCCGACTTCTACGTCGACCTGCGCCGCATCACCCTGGACGGCGAGTCCGCGCCGCTGGCCGGCCAGGTGATGCTGGACGCGACGGCGGAGCTGGACTACGACGCCGTGGGGGGTCTGACGCTGGGCGCCGACCCGGTCGCGTCGGCGATGATGCACGCGGCGGCGGCGCGCGGCCGGCGGCTGGACGCGTTCGTCGTCCGCAAGGCGGGCAAGCAGCACGGGCTTCAGCGCCGGATCGAGGGCCCGGACGTGGCGGGCCGGCGGGTGCTGATCGTCGAGGACACGTCGACGACGGGGAACTCGCCGCTGACCGCGGTGGAGGCGGCGCGCCAGGCGGGTGCGGAGGTGGTCGCGGTGGCGACCATCGTGGAGCGGGGCGCTGCCCCGGCCATGGAGCGTGCGGGGATCCCGTACGTATATGCGTTTGATTTGCAGGACCTGGAGCTCGGCTGACGTCCCCCGTGGGCTGATGTTTCACGTGGAACAAAGGGGTGTCGCCGGCGAGTGTGTCACTCCTTTGGGGGCCCTTAGTGAACTCGTGAACACCCGCGTCCGGAGCACGCGGGCCCGTCTGGGAGGATGGGCCCGACGATGAAGTCGCCGTTGACGTTCCGTTGATCCGCAGCCGGATACCACGCACACCCCGAGGAGCGGTCTGATGCCCATCGCAACCCCCGACGTCTACAACGAGATGCTCGATCGGGCGAAGGAAGGCAAGTTCGCCTACCCCGCCATCAACGTCACCTCGACGCAGACGCTGCACGCCGCGCTGCGCGGCTTCGCCGAGGCGGAGAGCGACGGCATCGTGCAGATCTCGACGGGCGGTGCCGAGTTCCTGGGCGGCCAGTACAGCAAGGACATGGTCAGCGGTGCGGTCGCGCTCGCCGAGTTCGCCCACATCGTCGCGAAGAAGTACCCGGTCAACGTCGCCCTGCACACCGACCACTGCCCCAAGGACAAGCTGGACGGCTACGTCCGTCCGCTGATCGCGGTCTCCAAGGAGCGCGTCCAGCGCGGCGAGAACCCGCTGTTCCAGTCGCACATGTGGGACGGTTCGGCCGAGACGCTCAAGGACAACCTGGAGATCGGCCAGGAGCTGCTGGCCGAGGCCGCCGCCGCGAAGATCATCCTCGAGGTCGAGATCACGCCGACCGGTGGCGAGGAGGACGGCGTCACCCACGAGATCAACGACGAGCTGTACACCACGGTCGAGGACGCGGTGCGCACGGCCGAGGCGCTGGGCCTGGGCGAGAAGGGCCGCTACCTGCTGGCCGCCTCGTTCGGCAACGTGCACGGCGTCTACAAGCCGGGCAACGTGGTGCTCCGCCCCGAGCTGCTCAAGGACCTCCAGTCGGGGGTCGCCGAGAAGTACCAGAAGCCGGCGGGCAGCCGTCCGTTCGACTTCGTCTTCCACGGTGGCTCCGGCTCCACGGAGGAGGAGATCGCCACCGCGCTGCAGAACGGCGTGGTGAAGATGAACCTCGACACCGACACCCAGTACGCCTTCACCCGCCCTGTCGCCGCGCACATGTTCGCCAACTACGACGGTGTGCTGAAGGTGGACGGCGAGGTCGGCAACAAGAAGGTGTACGACCCGCGCAGCTGGGGCAAGGCCGCCGAGAAGGGCATGGCCGAGCGCGTCCAGCTCGCCTGCGCCAACCTGCGCTCCACCGGCACCCGCCTGAAGTGACCTGACCTGAGCGACCGCGCGCCGTGGTGCCGCGGGAGGTCTTCGGCCCGGGCCCGTCCCCTGCGCGGGGGCGGGCCCGGGCTTTTCGCTATGCATCCGTAACCCGCTGACCATTGTGTTCGGCCCTGTGCCGCCCCGCAGACTGGGCCGGTGAACAGCACATCATTGCGGAAGAGCAAGGCCGCCGCCTGGGAGTTCCTCCAGGGGCTCGGCAAGACGTTCATGCTGCCGGTCGCCCTGCTGGCGTTCTGCGGCATCATCCTCGGCATCGGCTCGTCGCTCTCCAGCGACGCCGTCACCGACAACCTCACGTTCCTCAGGGGCGAGGGCTTCCATCTGGTCTTCACCTGGATGGCCAACACGGGGCAGACGGCCTTCACCTTCCTGCCCGTGCTGTTCGCCATGGCCATTCCGCTCGGCCTGGCCCGCGAGGACAAGGGGGTCGCCGCGTTCTCCGGGTTCGTCGGATACGTGGCGATGAACCTGGCGGTCAACTTCTTCCTCACCGGCAAGGGCGTCGACCTGGAGGACGAGGGGGCGATCGCGCACTACGGCATCGCCGACGTCCTGGGCATCCAGTCCATCGACACCGGGCTGCTGGGGGCCGTCGTGGTCGGCGTCGTCGTCTCGGTGCTGCACCGCCGCTTCCGGACCCAGCGGATGCCGGACGCGCTGGCGTTCTTCGGCGGGCTGCGCTTCGTGCCGATCGTCTCGACGCTGGTGCTCAGCGTGGCCGGGCTGCTCGTCCCGCTGGTGTGGCCGACGTTCAACGGGTGGATCAGGGATCTGGGCGAGGCCATCGGGCACACCGGGGTGTTCGGGCCGTTCTTCTTCGGCGCGGGCGAGGTGCTGCTGCGTCCGGTGGGGCTGCACCACATCCTGGTGGCGATGTTCCGCTTCACCGACGTGGGCGGCGCGGGCACCGTCTGCGGCGAGCACGTCAGCGGCGCGCTCAACCTCTTCTACGCGCAACTGAACTGCGACGCCGCCGCGAGCGGGGACGTCACCTCGGCGACCCACTTCCTCTCGCAGGGCAAGATGGCCGCCTACCTGGGCGGACTGCCCGGCGCGGCGCTCGCCATGTACCACTGCGCGCGGCGCGCCATGCGCCCCGAGATCAAGGCGCTGCTGATCTCGGGCGTGGTGGCCTGCGTGGTCGGCGGGATCACCGAGCCGCTGGAGTTCCTGTTCCTGTTCATCGCGCCGTGGCTGTACCTCCTGCACGCCGTGCTGGTGGGGCTGGGCTTCCTGACGGCGGCCGTGCTGGGCGTCTTCATCGGCAACACCGACGGCAACGTCATCGACTGGTTCGTCTTCGGGGTGCTCCAGGGCACGACCACCCGGTGGTACCTGGTGCCGGTGATCGCGGCGGTGTGGTTCGCGGCGTACTACTTCCTCTTCCGCTGGGCGATCCGGCGGTTCGACCTCAAGACGCCGGGGCGGGAGGCCCCTGAGGAGGACGAGGGAGAGGACGAGGGCGCGGTTGTCCCGGAGGGGGCTGAGGAGGCGGAGGCGGCGGCGCCGAAGCTGGTCGCGGGCCGGTACGATCCCGCGGCGCTGCTGGACGCGATCGGCGGCCCGGACAACATACGCACCCTCGACAACTGCATCACCCGGCTGCGGATGACCGTCGAGGACGCCGCACGGCTCGACGAGGCGCGGCTGAAGAAGCTCGGTGCCGTCGGCGTCGTCACCCTCGATCCGCACACCGTGCAGGTCGTCATCGGTCCGCAGGTGCAGTCCGTCAAGGACGCCATCGAGGGGCTGCTTCCCGGCGGGAGGAGCGCGTGAGCGGGGCCTACGACTTCGACCGGGTGGTCGAGCGGCACGGCACCTGGTGCACCCAGTGGGACTACGTGCAGGACCGCTTCGGGGTGCCGGGGCTGCTGCCGTTCACCATCTCCGACATGGACTTCGAGACGGCCCCCGAGGTGCTGGAGGCGCTGCGCGGCCGGCTCGACCACGGGGTGCTGGGCTACTCGCGCTGGCGCCAGTCGGACTTCCTGTCCGCCGTCACCGACTGGTACGCGCGGCGGTACGAGACCGACGTCGACCCCGAGTGGGTGGTCTACGGGCCGTCGGTGATCTACCAGGTCTCGCAGCTGCTGCGGCTGTGGTCCGGGCCCGGGGACGGCGTCGTCGTGCACACCCCCTGCTACGACGCCTTCCCCAAGGTGCTGGCCGCACACGAGCGGCGGTTGCGCGGCTGCCCCGTCGGGGACGCGGCGGAACTGGAGCGGCTGCTGGCGCTGCCCGACACCCGGGTGCTGCTGCTGTGCTCCCCGCACAACCCCACGGGCCGGGTGTGGACGGAAGGGGAGCTGGCGCACATGGCGCAGCTGTGCGCCCGCTACGACGTGGCGGTGATCAGCGACGAGATCCACGCGGACCTCGCCCACCCGCCGCACCGCCACAGGCCCTGGGCCCGCCACGGCACGGGGCGCTGGGCGGTGCTCAACTCCGCCTCGAAGTCGTTCAACATCCCGGCACTCACCGGGAGCTACGGCATCGTGCGGGACGAGGCGTCGCGTGAGGCCTATCTGCGGGCGCTCAAGGAGGCGGACGGGCTCTCCTCACCTGCCGTGCTCTCCCTGGTGGGGCACATCGCCGCCTACCGTGAGGGCGAGCGGTGGCTGGCACAGCTGCGGGACTACGTGCACGGCAACCTGCGCATGGTCGCCGAGCGGCTCGCGGACGCCTTCCCCGCCCTCGGCTGGGAGCCGCCCGAGGCCGGCTACCTGGCCTGGATCGACCTGCGCGGCCTGAGCACGGCGCCCTTCGACGACGAGGCGCTGCAACGGGAGCTGATCGAGACCGAGAAGGTCGCCGTCATGCCGGGGACGGCGTACGGGGCGCCCGGTTTCGTCCGGCTGAACGTCGGCTGCCCCCGCTCGAAGGCCGAGGCGGGCATCGACGCGTTGGTCGCGGCGCTGCGCCGGGTGTGCTGAGGGCGGGCGGGGGCCCGCAGGGACGGGTTCCGGGTGGGGGACACTGGGGCTCATGGCCATTCACGAGAACCTGCTCGGGGGTCCGCCCCCGACCCATCTGCCCGACGATCCCGAGCCCCGCGAGCTGCTCGCCGCAGGGACGGCGCCCGCCGAGGTCGCCGCGCAGCACCCGACGTCGTCGCTGGCGTGGGCGCAGCTCGCCGACGACGCGTTCGAGGCGGGCAACGTCGTCGAGTCGTACGCGTACGCCCGCACCGGCTACCACCGGGGTCTGGACGCGCTGCGCCGCAACGGCTGGAAGGGGCACGGGCCCGTGCCGTTCGAGCACGAGCCGAACCGGGGTTTCCTGCGGGCGCTGCACGCCCTCGCCCGGGCCGCGCAGACGATCGGTGAGCAGGAGGAGTACGAGCGGTGCAGCTCCTTTTTGAAGGAGAGCTCCCCCACGGCAGCCGCCACCCTGGGCTGAGCCGCTGGTGAGGCGTGGCCCTGGCGGGCGCGCCCGAGCCGCGTCCGTGTGCGGACGGCGGCGGTGACCTTGCCGCCGCCGCCGCATCGTGCGCATGATGCATGGTGGGCCGCGTGAGGCCTGAGGGGACCGGGGCTCCGACGTCTATCCGGAAGGGGCGGACCGCTACCCGGAAGCACAGTGAGTGGAGACAGCGATGTCACACGACCCCGATGCCCCGGTCCTCGAGTTCGGTGGCACCACGCCGTACGAGGACTACGTACAGGCGGACGTCCTCACCCACCTCCAGCACCCGCTCTCCGACGACCCGGGCGAGATGGCGTTCCTGGTCACGACGCAGGTGATGGAGCTGTGGTTCACCGTCCTGGTGCACGAGTGGCAGACGGCGGCACGCCGGCTGCGGGAGGACGACCTGGAGGCCGCCTCGGCCGCCCTGCGGCGCTCGACGTACGAGATGGCCTCGCTCAACGCCTCCTGGGAACCGCTGGCCCATCTGACCCCCGCCCAGTTCAACTCCTACCGCTCCGCGCTGGGGGACGGGTCCGGGTTCCAGTCGGCGATGTACCGGCGGGTGGAGTTCCTGCTGGGGGAGAAGTCCGCTTCCATGCTGGTGCCGCACCGCGGGTCGCCGCGCGTGCACGCCGAACTGGAGAAGGCCCTGCACGAGCCGAGCCTCTACGACGAGGCGCTGCGGTTCCTCGCCCGGCGCGGCGAGGACATTCCCGAAGCGGTGCTCCAGCGGGACCTCACGCGCCGGTACGAGGCCGATCCGGGCGTCGAGGCCGTGTGGGTGCGCGTCTACCGGGAGGGTGCCGGATCGGCGGCGCACCAGCTCGGTGAGGCCCTGACGGAGGTCGCCGAACTGGTGTGGCGATGGCGCAACGACCACCTCGTCGCGACGCGGCGGGCCATGGGAGCCAAGACGGGTACGGGCGGATCAGCCGGGGTGGCCTGGCTGGAGAAGCGGGCCGCCAAACAGGTCTTCCCCGAGCTGTGGACGGCGCGCAGCCATGTCTGACCCCGCCGCCGGCGAGGCGCTGGCCGACGTGGCCGCCTCCCTCGACGCCGCCGACCCCCTCGCGCCGCTGCGTGAGCTGTTCGTGCTCGACGACGGCACCGTCTACCTCGACGGGAACTCGCTCGGCGCCCTCCCCGCCCGGGTGCCGGAGCGGCTGGTCGAGGTGGTCTCCCGGGAGTGGGGCCAGCTGGGCATCCGGTCGTGGACGGAGTCGGGCTGGTGGGAGATGCCGCAGCGGGTGGGGGAGCTGATCGCCCCGCTGGTCGGTGCAGGACCCGGCCAGGTCGTCGTCGGCGACTCGACGAGCGTGAACGTGCTCAAGGCCGTGGTCGGTGCCGTGCGGATCGCGCGGGAGCGGGATGCTGGGCGCCAGCCGGGCCGGGACGAACTCCTCGTCGACGAGGCGACCTTCCCGACGGACGGCTACATCGCCGAGTCCGCGGCGCGCCTGACCGGCTGCACGGTGCGCGCCGTCGCCGCCGGCCGGGTGCCCGAGGCGGTGGGGCCGCGGACCGCCGCCGTCCTGCTCAACCATGTCGACTACCGCACCGGTGCGCTGAACGACCTGCCCGCGCTGACGGCGGCCGTCCGGGAGGCGGGCGCGGTCGGCGTCTGGGACCTGTGCCACAGCGCGGGCGCGCTGCCGGTCGGGCTGGACGCGCACGGGGTGGACCTCGCGGTGGGGTGCACCTACAAGTTCCTCAACGGCGGGCCAGGGTCCCCCGCGTTCTTGTACGTGCGCTCCGGCCTCCAGGAGCGGTTCGATTCGCCGCTGCCCGGCTGGGCCTCGCACGCCGACCCGTTCGCCATGGAACCCGCGTACGCGCCGGCGGCGGGCGCGGCGCGCGGCCGTGTCGGCACGCCGGACATCCTGTCGATGGCCGCGCTGGAGGAGGCCCTGACGGTCTGGGACGGGGTGCGGATCGAGGACGTGCGCGCCAAGTCGCTGGCGCTCACGGACTTCTTCCTGCGCTGCGTGGCGGCGTACACGGGCGCGGGCGCCGAGGTCGCGGTGCGGTCGCTGACGCCCGCCGAGCACGCGCGGCGCGGCAGCCAGGTCGCGCTGCTGTGCGATCCGCAGGAGCGGGCCGAGGAGGTGATGGCCGAGCTGATCGGCCGCGGCGTCGTCGGCGATTTCCGGCGCCCCGGTGTCCTGCGCTTCGGGTTCACCCCGCTCTACACTGCGTTCCAGGACGTCGAGCGTGCCGCGCGCGTCCTGGGCGACGTGATCGGGGGGACACGATGAGCCAGGACGAGCACAAGGCCCTGCTGGCCCTTGCGCCGGCGCCGCCTGAGCACCAGGTGCGCTACGGGGAGCACCCCTCGCAGGTCATCGACCTCTACGGGCAGGGCGCCTCGGGGCCCCGTGTCGTCCTGCTGCACGGCGGGTTCTGGCGCGAGGAGTGGGACCGCGGCCACCTGTCGCCGTTCGCCGCCGCGCTGGCGGGGCAGGGGATGTCGGTGGCCCTGGTGGAGTACCGCAGGGTCGGTGGCGGTGGCGGCTGGCCCGCCACCGTCGAGGACGTCGACGCGGCGCTCGATCACCTCGGCGCCCCGCCCAGCGTCCTGTTCGGGCACTCCGCCGGCGGCCATCTGGCCTTGTGGGCCGCGGCCAGGCGGCAGCGGGCCGCGGGCCGTGTCGTCGTGGTCGCCCCGCTGGCCGACCTCGCCCGCGCCCACGAGCTGCGTCTCGACGACGGCGCGGTGGCGTCCTTCCTCGGCGGCGAGGAAGCGACCGAGAGCGCGACCGAGAGCGCGCTGGACGACGCCGATCCGATGCGGCTGCTGCCGCGCATCCCGGTGGAGATCCTGCACGGCACCGCCGACGAGGAGGTGCCGATCGAGCTGTCGCGGCGGTACGCGAACAACTGGGGCGGGCGGCTGCACCTGTTGCCCGGCGTCGGCCACTATGCGCCGGTCACGCCACGCACACCGGCGTTCGACGTGGTGGTGCGATCGCTGCGCTAGGGGTTTTCGTTCCAAACGAAAGACCCTGGGGGCTCCGGTGGGCGGTGCTCCGGCAGAAGGCCCCGCCGCCCCGGTCGCCACGCGCCTTCGGCCCCGCCGGTGGCGGGGCCGAAGGCGGGCGCGGCGGTCGGCCGTGGGCCGCGCGGGCGCTCGGTGTCAGTCGAGCTCGAGCTCGCCGATGTGGGCGCCGGTGTCGAAGTTCTTGACCACGTTGTCCGAGATGTTCGTGTACTTGAACTGCTTGATGTCGGTGGTGTCGTTGTCGCTGTTGCTCTCCTGCTTGTTCAGGACGTGGTCGCTGAAGTCGTAGGCGGCCGAGGCCCAGTGGCCATCGCCGGCGAAGGCGGTGCCCGCCGAGCCGAGGACGGCGGCGGTCGCCAGGACGGCGGCGGCGGTCGCGGTGCGGATGCGCATGAGTGCTCCTTGCTCTCGGGACGCGCGGTCTCGCGCGGGGTGTGCGCTGTGCGCCAGACCTCTTCCACCCGCCGCAGCGGAACGATCATCATTAATCCGCACGTGCCGACGGTGTACGCCGCACGGGCGCTTCCCGAGGAGCCGGGCCGTAGGCTTCGGCGGGGGGCCATGTGAACCTTGCGGATCCTCCCGGCGTCCCTCCCGGCATGGACGAGGAGCGGACCGGGACGGTCGGGGCGGGCGTCACCCTGGGGCTGTTCGCGGCGTGGGCGCTGCACGACGCGGAGGAGACGGCCATGATGCCGCGCTGGATCCGCACGCGCGTTCCCGAACTGCGGGAGTCGGCGCCCCGGGTGCCGGAGGCGGTGTGGACGCGGCTGGAGGCGACGGACGGCCGGCGGTTCGCGGTGGCCGTCGGCGTGATGGCCGCCGCCGTGGGCGCCGCGGCGGTGGCGGGACACCGTACGGGCGGACGGAGCGCCACCTACCAGGCGGCGCTGGGCGCCTTCGGCGCGCACGGCTTCGTGCACCTCGCGCAGGCCGCCGCCACCCGCAGCCTCACCCCGGGGGCGCTGACCTCACCCCTGGTCGTCATACCCTTCACCGCCTGGGCCCGTGGACGGCTGCGTGAGCAGGGGATCCTCCGGCCGACGAGGCCGCGCGACGCCGCCGCCGGTGCCCTCGGGGCCGTCGCGGCGCTGGCGGTCTCCCACGGGGTCGCCCGGCTGCTGGTGCGACGCCCCTGACGGCCGCGGGGACACCCGGGAGCCGGCGCGCAGCCGGTCCCCCAGCGCGCAGACGCCGACCGCCACCGCGAGGAACGTCGCCGCGCCCGCCAGCAGCGCCGTCTCGTAGTAGCCGCCGCTCGCCACCCGTACCGCCGCGTACCCGGTGGCCGCACCGCCCAGCACGGCGCAGCCCAGCACCGCGAGCAGGGGGCCGGGGCCGGTGTCGCCCTCGGCCAGGGTGTCCCGCAGCGCGAGGCCGGCCGCCACCGAGCCCAGGACGAGCCCCGCGGCGGCGGCCAGCGCAGGGGTGCCGAAGGTGACGCCGTAGCGGACGGCGAGCGCCGGAGCGAAAAAGAGGACGAGGAACCGGCGCAGGGCGTGCCCGAGGAAGGCGACGGCGGGCCCGGGGGGCGGGCCCGCCCCCGGCCTGGGGCCGGTGCGTGTCCCCAGCCCGGAGGCGGTGATTCCGCTCGGGCCGGGGCCGGTGCGGGCTGTGTGCCGCCGGAGGCCCAGGCGGCACCCGGCGAGTACCGCCGCGCAGGCGGCGGCGAGCGGCAGCCGCTCGTCCAGCCGGCCCAGGTTGTAGAGCAGCAGCGTGTCGTAGACGAGCAGGACGAGTCCGCCGAAGGCGGCCAGGGCGCCGAGGAACAGCAGCAGGCGCACCGCCGGAAGCGGACGCGTCGG
Organism: Streptomyces sp. PU-14G; assembly: GCF_041028275.1. Lineage (NCBI taxonomy): Bacteria > Bacillati > Actinomycetota > Actinomycetes > Kitasatosporales > Streptomycetaceae > Streptomyces > Streptomyces sp. PU-14G. Next base: position 5,063 of record NZ_JASKYT010000165.1, on the reverse strand, counting down.
TGCCGCACCTGTGGGCTCCCACCGCCTGGCCAGGGCCGCCAGCGCGGGCGGGGTCACCAGCGCGGAGGCGCAGCGCACCACCAGGTCGTCGAGGGTGTAGGGGTTGTGCAGGTCCCATTCGACCGCGCAGAAAACGGCGGTGTAGGCGAGCGCCGCGACCACCAGCAGGGGCGAGCGCAGTACCCGGCGGCACAGCAGCGGATCGAGCCAGCGCAGCACTACGGCGAACGCCAGCAGCACCAGCGGCAGTTCCAGGGCCGCCTGGACGCGCAGCACGCACACGGCGAGGGCGTGCGGCCAGGGCCAGTGGGTGACGAGCCATCCCAACGGGCCGCCACTGTCCGGCAGGTCGAACCAGCCGGGCGGCAGATAGCGGGCCACGAAGGCGGGATCGCCGCCTCGTACGCGCTCCACGTACACCACGACGGCCACCTGGTTGACCAGCACGATGCCGGTCACCACCCCCAGCCATGCGAGCGGCCCCGGCAGTCGGCGCCCCGCCGCCTCGCTGCCGCGCGGCGGCCCGGGCCGCCGGTCCCGGACCGCGAGGGCGAGCGCCAGTACGACGGATATGAGGACGGCGCCGTCCACGGTTGCCTGCATGGCGGCTCAGCGTACGTAGTTCTTCAGAACCTCGGTGTCCAGACGGATGCCGACGGGCTCGGGGAGCGCGACCTGTTCACCGAACGAGGCGGTGTGCAGGTCGCGATAGCGCCCGGTGTGCGGATCGGGGTTCGTGTGCACGACGACCTCGCCCGTGCTCCGGTCGACCAGGAGATAGACCGGGATGCCGACAGCGGCGTAAGCCGCCGGTTTCTCCTGCCGGTCGCGCTGGTTGGTGTCCGAGTCGTACGACGTGACCTCGACGGTCATCAATACGCCGTCGGGGTCGGCCCATTCCCCCTGCCCGGCGAAGTGGGCGATGGGCGCGAGCGAGCCGTCCGGACGCACTCTTCCCTTGCGGTAGGCACCGACCTTCAGCCCTTGCGTGGGGTGCAGGTCGAGATCCGGGCGCGCCTGCATGCACTGCCTGAGCAGCCACATGGTGATCGTCTCGTGATCTCCGTCCGCCACGACCTTCTCCCCGATCCGTCCGCCGATGAACTCCAACGTGACGGTCTCGGGAGCGGTGGACGCGAGGTGCTCGAAGTTCTCCACCGACATGTGAGACGTGCGCTCGGCCATAACCGTCATGCTGCCCCTCCTTCCAGGCGAAAGCCAGTGTCGGCGGCGGGGCGGCGGGGCGGCAGGGGTCTTCGGCGGATACACCCACACGGGTGAGGCCGGTCGCCCTGGTAGGCGCGTAGCCGCACGGTCGGACGGACCGTGCGGCTACGGACGGGGCCGGTGGAGGGCGGGCTTCATCGAAGAGGCGCACGGCGGCGTACTCTGCGCGCTCAGCCGAGCGGCGTGACGCGGTGGCGAGGCCAGGAGGTGCGGCGAGCGGCGGGAGGAGCGGAAGGCAGCGAGGAGGTGTCGACCGGCAGCGGGCCGGACGGCAGGGGCAGAGTGAGCGTTTCCCCGTAGGGGCACGCCTCCCGGACGAGGTACGCCCCCTCCTCGGGGCGGCTGTAGCAGGTCGCCCGGCGCGTGTACGGGTCGAGAACCAGGTAGACGGGGATGCCCGCTGCGGCGTAAGCGTCCGTCTTGGTGATGTAGTCGTTCTCGACGCTGGATCGGGAAACGATCTCCAAAGCCAGCTCGATCAGCTCGGCGCTGCGCGGAGGCGTCTCGCTCTCCGGATGCCACAGCACCACGTCCGGGCTGAGGCCGGTGTCCCACTCGGGGTGGTGGAACTCGATGTCGCCCACTGCCTCCAGATCGCCGTGGGAGGCATCACTGCGCTCGTCCAGAATCGCCGTCATACGGCGGAAGGTGCGCACGTGCTCCAGCGAAACGGGGGACATCATGACGAAGCCGTCCGCCGGCACGACCTCGACGCCCTCCAGGGACTCCGCCTTCTCCATGAGGCTCCGGATCAGCTCCAGGTCCCCCTCGATCTTCTCCACCGCTCTCCACCGCCCCTTTCGACGGATCCGCGCTGCCTATGGAACCAGCGTAGCCGCACGGTCGGACTGACCGTGCGGCTACGGGCGGGGCCGGGCCCGGGGRGGGCGGGGGCTCAGAGGAAGGAGTTGACCTGGATCGTCTCGTCGCGGCCCGGGCCGACGCCGATGGCGGAGATCGGGGCGCCCGACATCTCCTCCAGGGCCTTCACATACGCTTGCGCGTTCTTCGGCAGGTCGGCGAAGGTCTTGGCCTTGGTGATGTCCTCGCTCCAGCCGGGCAGGTACTCGTAGACCGGCTGGGCGTGGTGGAAGTCGCTCTGGTTGTAGGGCAGTTCCGTGGTGCGCTCGCCCTCGATGTCGTAGGCGACGCAGACGGGGATCTGCTCCCAGCCGGTGAGCACGTCGAGCTTGGTGAGGAAGAAGTCGGTGAGCCCGTTGACGCGGGTGGCGTAGCGGGCGATGACCGCGTCGAACCAGCCGCAGCGCCGGTTGCGGCCCGTGGTGACGCCGAACTCGCCGCCGATGGTGCGCAGCGCCTCGCCGTCGTCGTCGAACAGCTCGGTGGGGAAGGGGCCCGCGCCGACGCGGGTCGTGTACGCCTTGAGGATGCCGATGACCCGGTTGATCTTCGTCGGGCCGACGCCGGAACCGGTGCAGGCGCCGCCCGCCGTCGGGTTGGAGGAGGTGACGAACGGGTACGTGCCGTGGTCGACGTCCAGCAGGGTTCCCTGCCCGCCCTCGAAGAGGACGACCTTGCCCTCGTCGATCGCGTCGTTGAGGATCAGCGTGGTGTCGGCGACGTAGCCCTTGAGGTGGCCGGCGTAGCCCAGCAGCTCCTCGACGACCTGCTCGGCCGAGATCGCCCGGCGGTTGTAGAGCTTGGCCAGCACCTGGTTCTTGAAGTCGAGCGCCGCCTCGACCTTCTGCAGCAGGATCGACTCGTCGAACAGGTCCTGGACGCGGATGCCGACGCGGTTGATCTTGTCGGCGTAGCTCGGGCCGATGCCGCGCCCGGTGGTGCCGATGCGCCGCTTGCCCAGGAACCGCTCGGTCGTCTTGTCGAGCGTCTCGTGGTACGGCGTGATCAGGTGGGCGTTACCGCTGACCAGCAGCTTGGAGGTGTCGACGCCGCGCTCGTTCAGTCCGCTCAGCTCGGAGAGCAGGACCGAGGGGTCGACGACGACGCCGTTGCCGATGACCGGGGTGCAGCCGGGGGAGAGGATCCCGGACGGGAGCAGGTGCAGCGCGTACTTCTGGTCGCCGACGACGACCGTGTGGCCGGCGTTGTTGCCGCCCTGGTAGCGCACCACGTAGTCCACGGAGCCGCCGAGCAGGTCGGTGGCCTTTCCCTTGCCCTCGTCACCCCACTGAGCACCGAGCAGCACAAGTGCGGGCACAGGCGTACACCCCTTTCGGGTGGGGCATGTCCCACGTGCGTGGCGCGTATCGCCATCGCGAGAGCCGCAGGTCGGTACCCCGGATAGAGGAAGCCCCTGGCGCAACAGCGACAGGGGCTCTTGCACCGAGAGATTACCGAACAATTCTCCCGGGTGACGAACAGGGGAGTGCACCGGCTCGGACGGACGTACGAACGCGTACCAACTCAGCACACGTCGGCAGCTTCCGGGCACCGGGGTCGATCCCCCGGCCTCGGGCCCCGGATCCCCGGGGTCCCGGGCCCCGAGACCGGGCCTGGGCCCCTTCGGCCTCCGGGCCGGACGGGGCCGGGAAGCACCGGTTCGAGAACGCACGCCCGCTCACACGTATGCACGCACGCACGGACGCACAGATACACGTTCACGGATTCACGCATTCACGGATTCACGGAATCACGAGGAAGGATCGTGGTGTCGGCTCCAGATCCCGCGAGGCCTCCGGCGCAGTCCTGCGCCCCGTCGCCGCCCGCCGCGCAACCCGTTGAGAGACCACCCGGACGGCCCTCGGCACGTCCGCCCGCCCCTGGGGCGGAGCGCCGCCCGGCGAGAGGCCCGGCGAGGGGAGGCCCCACGGCGAGAGACCCGCAGGCGGCCGGGCGCGGCGAGGGGAGGCCCGACGGGCGCGGTGAGGGGCGGGTGCCCGGGCGCGGCGACCCGCAGGCCGACGGGGAGCCTGCTGTTCCGCTGCTCGTGGTCGTCGACCCCGTCGCCCGGAGCACGGACGGCGAGTCCGTACGCATCGCGCGCGACGTCCTGCGGGCCGGAAGCCCGGGGATGAAGCTGAGCCTGCCCGAGGGCCCCGAAGCGGTGGCGCGGGCCCTGGCCCGGCGCGGCGGGCGCAGACCCGTCCTGGTCGGCAACGACCGCGCCCTGCTGCGCGCCGTGCGGCTCCTGCACCAGGAGCGGGCGCTGGCGCGGACGGAGCTGTCGGTGGTGCCGGTCGGCAACGGGCCCTCGATCGCCCTCGCCCGGAGCCTGGGGCTGCCGCTCGACGCGGTCTCGGCCGCGCGGACGGTGCTGCGCGGGACCGCGCGGGCACTGGACCTGCTGGTGGACGACGAGGGCGACGTCGTCCTCGGCGGCCTGCGCCTCGAACGGGACGCCGCGCCCGCCGCCCCCGCCTCAGCCGCTGCCGCTGCCGCTGCCGCGACGCTCCCTGACGGGGTGGCGCCGACGCCCCTGCCGCCGCCCTGGCGGCGGCTGTGCCACTCCCTGGCGCGCACGGTCCTGACCCGGGGCGCTCGCGCCCGCTCCGGTACCGGGCACCACCACGCGGCGGACGGGCCGCCCGCCGTGCCTCTCCCCCACCGGCTGCGCGTGGTGGCCGACGAGACGTTGCTGACCGGTCCCGACCGGCCGGTGACGGAGTTGGCGGTGCGCACGGCCCAGGGCACCGGGTGGGCGGAGGTCGTCGTCCAGCCGGCCCACGCGGGGGTGCCCGCACGGGCGCGGGCGCGCACCGTCACGGTGGCGGCGCCCGGTGGCGAGGGCTTCCGCTACCGCCCGGACACCCAGCCGCCGAGCGCGCCGGTACCCGTCCGCACCTGGACCCTCAGTCCCGGTGCCTGGCACCTGGTCCTGCCGGCGGACTGACTGCGGGCGGGCAGGTGGGCAGGCG
>NZ_JASKYT010000164.1:0-16650 GCF_041028275.1 Streptomyces sp. PU-14G | reverse complement strand
CTCACTCACCGCTTCGCCACACAATCCTCTTCACTCCTCGGCCGCCGTCTAGGCCGCGGAGGAGGTGCCCGCCTGGCGGGCCTCGACCGCCTGCTTGTAGAGGCGTCCGGCGCGGTAGGACGAGCGCACCAGCGGGCCGGACATGACGCCGGCGTAGCCGATCTCGTCGGCCTCGTCCTTCAGCTCCACGAACTCCTGGGGCTTGACCCAGCGCTCGACGGGGTGGTGGCGGGGGGTGGGGCGCAGGTACTGCGTGATGGTGATCAGTTCGCAGCCCGCCTCGTGCAGGTCGCGCAGGGCCTCGCTGATCTCCTCGCGGGTCTCGCCGAGGCCGAGGATGAGGTTGGACTTCACGACGAGGCCGGCCTCGCGGGCGCGGGTGAGGACCTCCAGCGAGCGCTCGTAGCGGAAGCCGGGGCGGATGCGCTTGAAGATGCGGGGCACCGTCTCGACGTTGTGGGCGAGCACCTCGGGGCGGGAGGAGAAGACCTCGGCGAGCTGGTCGGGCTCGGCGTTGAAGTCCGGGATCAGCAGTTCGACGCCGGTGTCGGGCATCAGGTCGTGGATCTGGCGCACCGTCTCGGCGTAGAGCCAGGCGCCGCCGTCGTCGAGGTCGTCGCGCGCGACGCCGGTGATCGTCGCGTAGCGCAGTTCCATCGTGCGGACGGACTCGGCGACGCGGCGGGGCTCGTCGCGGTCGAGTTCGGCGGGCTTGCCGGTGTCGATCTGGCAGAAGTCGCAGCGGCGGGTGCACTGCTCGCCGCCGATGAGGAAGGTCGCCTCGCGGTCCTCCCAGCATTCGAAGATGTTGGGGCAGCCCGCCTCCTGGCAGACCGTGTGCAGGCCCTCGCTCTTGACCAGGTTCTGGAGGGCGTTGTACTCGGGGCCCATTTTCGCCCGGGTCTTGATCCATTCGGGCTTGCGCTCGATGGGGGTCTGGCTGTTGCGGACCTCCAGGCGGAGCATTTTGCGACCGTCGGGTGCGACAGCGGACACGTCCGGCTCCCTACGTACTTTCGATTCAGCGGCGGGTATCAGCCTACGCCTGCGGATTGGGGCTTTCGTACGGGCCGGAGCCGAGGAAGGCACCGGCCCGTAGAGGAGAGGTCAGACCGCGCGCGGCATGGGCGTCGAGGACTCCAGAACCTCGCGCAGGTGCTTCTCCATGAGGGGAAGCACCTCGGAGACGGGAACATTCCTGCCGAGCTCCTCGCTCAGCGAGGTGACGCCCGCGTCGCGGATACCGCAGGGGATGATCTGGTCGAAGCCTGTGGTGTCCGGGTCGCAGTTGAACGAGAAGCCGTGCATGGTCACGCCCTTGGCGACCCGGATGCCGATCTGCGCCATCTTGCGGTCCACGCGGCGCTGGCCCGCGTTGGAGGGCGCGTACTCGGGGCCCATCAGGCGCGGGTCGTACTCCTCCTGGTTGAGCCGGGGGTCGAAGTCGAGCGCCAGCCCGGTGGAGGGGCGCGCGGCCTCCGTGCCGAGGTCGTCGCCGAGCACCCATACCCCGCTGCGGCCCTCGACCCGGGTGGTCTCGACGCCCAGCTCGGTGCACACCCGGATCATGGCCTCTTCGAGGCGGCGCACGTGCGCGACGACGTCCACGGGGCGGGGCAGCTTCAGGATCGGGTAGCCGACGAGCTGCCCGGGGCCGTGCCAGGTGATCTTGCCACCGCGGTCGACGTCCACGACGGGGGTGCCGTCAAGCGGCCGCTCGCTGTCCTCGGTGCGCCGTCCGGCGGTGTAGACCGGGGGGTGCTCCAGCATCAGGCAGGTGTCGGGGATCTCGTCGGCGAACCGCGCGGCGTGCACCCGCTTCTGTTCCTGCCAGGCGTCGAGGTAGTCGACGGCGTTGTCGCCGAAGCCCAGGTGGACGAAGCGAAGTTCGCCGTCCGCCGGACCGTTCAGCCGGGGTTCTCCCATGCCTGATGTCTCCTTCTTCACGCCCGCGGTGGCGGGCTGCTCCGCGCTCGCGCCCGCCGCCACTCTACGACCGTCACGCAGCGTCGTCGCAGGTGGTCACCTACTCACACGTACGGATGAATACACGACGAAGGGGGCGAACGAGGTACGGGGGACCGTTACATTCGCGCCGTTCCAGCAGGGCGCCCCGGCGTCTGACACAAGCCGTGAGGGCAGGAGACCGTTAAGCCGATGACGATGGAACGACCTGGGGAGTCGGTGAACGACACGACCCAGCCATCCCAGCAGCGCATCCCCAACCGTCAGCTCGCCGCGCTGATCGCCGAAGCGGGCTTCTCCAACGCCGGTCTGGCCAGGCGCGTCGACCAGCTCGGCCTCGAACACGGTCTCGACCTGCGTTACGACAAGACGTCGGTGACGCGCTGGCTGCGCGGTCAGCAGCCGCGCGGCACCACGCCCGCGCTGATCGCCGAGGTCTTCACCCGGCGCCTGGGGCGGCGGCTGACGGCCCAGGACCTCGGTCTGGACGCGTGTGCGCCGGTCTACGCGGGCCTGGAGTTCGCGGCGACACCCGCCGAGGCGGTCGACATCGTCAGCGGGCTGTGGCGCAAGGACTCCGGCAGCCACGCCGAGCTGCGGAAGATCGCCTTCACCCCGGCGGGGCTCGTGGTGCCGAGCCGGGACTGGCTGATCGGCCGGGCCGACGAGCGGGTGGCGCGCGGCCCCGAGCCCGAGGGGCCGCTGAGCCACCCGCCAGGCGGCGCGGGCCCCGGCGCCCTCACCGGCGCGGGGCCGCTCGCGACGGGGCTCGCGGCCGGTCCTGGTGCGGCCCGCGGGCCCGGCGTGGGACCGGGGCGCGGGGCCCCTCCAGGTCCGGCCGCCGGGCGCGCGGCCATGGGCGGGGCCCCCGGCGGCGGGCTGCGGGTCCCCGCCCAGTCCAGGGTCGGCGGCGGCACCGGTGTGGCCACCCGGCCGCCGTCCCTGGCCGCCGCGCGTCTCGACCGGGTCGAACGGGGCCCGGGCCAGCGGGTTTCGGGCGGTGACGTGGCGGCGCTGCGCTCGGTGTGCGAGCTCTTCCGCGCCCTCGACCACGCCTACGGGGGCGGCCACGCCCGGCAGGCCCTGGTGCGGTATCTGGAGCACGAGGCGGAGCCGATGCTCCGCGGCGTCTACAGCGAGCAGCTCGGCAGACGCCTCTTCAGCGCGGCAGCCGACCTGACCAGGCTGGCGGGCTGGACCTCCTACGACATCGCCGCGCACGGCCTGGCGCAGCGCTACTTCGTGCAGGCGCTGCGGCTGACGCAGGCGGCGGGCGACCGCGCCTTCGGCGCCTACGTGCTGGTGACGATGAGCAGGCAGGCGGTCTACCTGGGGCACGGCAGGGAGGCGGTGCAGCTCGCGCGGGTCGCCCAGCAGGGGGTGGGCACCTCGGTGCCGCCCCTCGTGCAGGCGTTGCTGCACGCCGCGGAGGCCCGCGGGCACGGTGTGCTGGGCGAGGTGCGGGCCTGCACGGCGTCGCTGGCCCGCGCCGAGCGCGCCCTGGAGGCGGCACGCCCCAGCGAGGACGTGCCCGTCTGGGCGCGCTTCTTCGACGACGCGCAGCTCGCCGACGAGTTCGGCCACTGCCACCGGGACCTCCAGCAGTACCGGGCCGCCGCCCAGCACGCCGAGCGCTCGCTCCAACTGCGCGGGGCCGGGTTCGCGCGCAGCAGGCTCTTCTGCCGGGTGGTGCTGGCCACGGCGCGGCTGGGGCTCGGCGAGATCGAGCAGGCCTGCCAGCTCGCTGCCGAGGCGGCCCACCAGGCGGCGGAGATGCGCTCGGTGCGGGCCCACGAGTACGTGCGGGACTTCGAGCGGCGGCTGGAGCCGTACCGGGACGCGGCGGCGGTGCGGCAGTACCGGGAGAAGGTCTCCGCGCTGGTGTGAGCCCTGCGCGGGGCGGAGCGTCCGCCGGGGCTCGCACCGGAACCGCCACCGCACGGGGCCGCCACCGCCACTGGGCCGTCACCGCCACTGTGCCGTCACCTCACAGGACCGACGCCACGGGGCCGCCACTGCCCGGGGCCCCCACCGCACCAGGCCCCCACCGCACAGGGCCGCCGCCACGGGGCCCGGCGAAGGGCCGTCGGCAGGGGCGGCCGACCGGCAGGGGCCGCTGCACGCGCAGGCGGGGGGCTGCTGCACACGCCGGCCGAGGGCTGCTGCACGCGCCGACCGAGGCTGTCGGCTCGGGCCCGGCAGGAGGGGGGCTGTCGACTCCCGCCCGGCGGGAGGGCCCCCCTCACAGGACCGACGCCACGGGGCCGCCACTGCCCGGGSCCCCCACGCCGCGCAGCCGCCGCAACAGGCTGCCCAGCCCCAACAGACCCCGCAGGCCCCGCAAGCAGGGCAGGCCCCGCAAGCAGGGCAGGCCCCGCAAGCAGGGCAGGCCCCGCAGTCCGGGCACGCCCCGCAGGGGCAGGGAGGATCGCCCGGGGCGGGGGAGACCACGCAGCAGTTCCGGGCCCTCGGCGGGCGGCGCAGGCCGCCCGCGCCCGCGCCGACCCCGCCCGTGCCCCTCCCGGGTGGCCGGACGACGCGGGACGAGGAGGCGGGGTCGTGAGCGTCCAGAGTGTCGTCGACCACCAGTTGGTGAAGCGGTTCCGGCAGGAGGCCGGGGACCGGATCGCCGAGCAGCGGCGGATCGACCAGGCGTCCGGTGTGGCTGCGATGACCACGGAGGACGAGCGGCAGTTCGCGCGTGCCGTGATCGCGCAGATCCTGGAGGAGTACGCGCGGGCGGAGATCAACGCCGGCCGCACCCCGCCGGACGCGCAGTCCGAGGAGGCGTACGCGGCGGCGGTGCACGCCGCGCTGTTCGGCGTCGGCAGGCTCCAGCCGCTGCTGGACGACCCCGAGGTCGAGAACATCGACGTCAACGGCTACGACCAGGTGTTCGTCGGCTACGCGGACGGCCGTGAGGTGCGCGGCGAGCCGGTCGCCGAGTCGGACGAGGAACTGGTCGAACTGATCCAGGTGCTCGGCGCCTACTCGGGCCTGTCGTCGCGCCCGTTCGACACCGCCAACCCGCAGTTGGACCTGCGGCTGCCGGACGGCTCCCGGCTCTCGGCCGTGATGGACGTGACGCGGCGTCCGGCGCTGTCGATCCGGCGGGCGCGGATGGGCAAGGTGTTCATCTCCGACCTGGTCGGCAACGCCACGCTCACCCCGGAGCTGGGCAGTTTCCTGACCGCGGCGGTGCGGGCCCGCAAGAACATCATGATCGCGGGCGCCACCAACGCGGGGAAGACGACCCTGCTGCGCGCCCTCGCCAACGAGATACCCCGGCACGAGAGGCTGATCACCGTCGAGCGGGCGCTGGAGCTGGGTCTCGACCAGTTCCCCGAACTCCACCCGAACGTGGTCGCGTTCGAGGAGCGGCTGCCCAACTCGGAGGGCCAGGGCGCCATCACCATGGCCGAACTGGTGCGCCGTTCCCTGCGCATGAACCCCTCGCGGGTCATCGTCGGTGAGGTGCTCGGCGACGAGATCGTCACCATGCTCAACGCGATGACCCAGGGCAACGACGGTTCGCTCTCCACGATCCACGCCAACAGCTCCAGCGAGGTCTTCAACCGCGTCTCCACCTACGCGCTCCAGGCCCGCGAGCGGCTGCCCATCGAGGCCACCCAGATGCTGATCGCGGGCGCCATCAACTTCGTCGTCTTCGTCGAGCGGCGCAACGCCTACACCACCGGGGGGCGGCTGACGCGTTCGGTCACCTCCGTCCGCGAGGTCAACGGTGTGGACGGGCGGGTGCTCTCCAGCGAGGTGTTCGCCCAGGTGCCGGACGGGCGGCTGCTGGCGCACGCGCCGGTCTCCTGCGCGCAGGAGCTGGCCGTCTTCGGATACCGGCCGACCGGGAACTGGGGGTGAAAGGCATGCCGTACTCGTACACCGCGTTCTCCGTCACCGCGGGTGGCCTCTTCTCGATGGCCACTCTCGCCGCGCTCGCCTGCGGCGTCGCGGTCGGCGGCGGCGTCGCGCTGCTGATCGTCGCGCTGCGCGGCCTGCCGGCCAAGCCGGCGAGCGAGCGCGGGGACGCGGGCAAGCGCGCCACCGAGCTGGCGCGCTTCATGAGCAAGCGCGGCTCGATCGCCGTGTGCGCGGGCCTGGTGGTGCTGCTGCTGACGCGCTGGCCCGTCGCGGCCGTCGCCACCGGCATCCTGGTCTTCCTGTGGGACCGCCTCTTCGGCGGCGCCGGCGAGGAGCGGGCCGCGATGAAGCGGGTGGAGGCGCTGGCGGCGTGGACGGAGTCGCTGCGCGACACCATCGCGGGCGCCGTCGGCCTCGAACAGGCCATTCCGGCGTCGGCCCGCGCCGCGGCGCCCTCGCTGCGGCCGCACCTGGACGCCCTCATCGACCGGCTGCGCGCCCGCACCCCGCTGCCCGCCGCGCTCCAGCACCTGGCGGACGAGCTGGACGACCCGTCGGCCGACATCGTCGTCGCGGCGCTGATCCTCAACTCGCGGCTGCGCGGTCCCGGTCTGCGCGAGGTGCTGGGCGCGCTGGCGAAGTCGGCGCGGGAGGAGGTCGACATGCGGCAGCGGGTGAGGGCGCAGCGCGCCTCGACGCGGCGCAGTGTGCAGATCGTCGTCGGGGTCAGTGTGGCGTTCGTGCTGGGCCTGGCCGTCTTCAACCGGGACTTCGTCGAGCCGTACGGCAGCCCGCTGGGGCAGACCATCCTCGCCTGCGTGTGCGCCATGTTCGCCTGCGGCTTCTGGTGGCTGCGCAAGCTGTCCAAGATCGAGACGCCGCAGCGGTTCCTGGTGCGGGCCGACGAGACGGCGCCGGCGCCGCGCGCCGCGCAGCCGGGCGCACAGGGCACACCGGGGACGCCGGGTGCCCAGGGACTGCCGGGGACGCCGGGCACACCGGGCGTCTCCGACAAGGAGGTGCTGGAACGGTGAACCCGCTGACCCTCACCGCGCTCACCGGGGCCCTCGTCGGCCTCGGCCTGTTCCTGCTCGTCCGCGCGCTCGCCCCGGGCAGGAAGGGGGCCGTCGCCTCGGTCGCCGAGATCGACGCGCTGCGCGCCCGCGCCGCCACCCACCAGCCGGGGAACACGACAGCGGAAGACGCCAAGGGATTCGCCGCCGTCCGCGCCCGGCTCGGTGCCCGCATCGGCGAGTTGTATCTGCGCCAGGGCTGGGAGTTGCGCAGCCTGCGCTCCGACCTGGACGTGCTGGAGCGCGGCTGGGAGAACTTCCTGGCCACGAAGGTGCTGCTGGGCGCGGCCGGGCTGTTCTTCGGGCCCTTCCTCTTCTCCGTCGCCTGGCTGATCGGCTTCGGGCGCAGCCCGCTGATCCCGGTGTGGCTGGCGCTGTTCTTCGCCGTGCTGTTCTTCCTGCTGCCGGACCTGGAGGTGCGGCGCGACGCCGCGGCCAAGCGCCGGGACCTGCGGCGCGTGGTCGGTGCCTATCTCGACCTGGTGGCGATGAACCTGGCGGGCGGCCGTGGCCTGCCCGAGGCGCTGAAAGCGGCCAGCGAGGTCAGCGAAGGATGGGCGCTGCGCCGCATCCGCGACACCCTCGCCGACGCGCGGATCACCGGACAGAGCCAGTGGGCCGCCCTCGGCGACCTCGGCGTGCGGCTCGGCGTGGACGAACTGAAGGACCTGTCGGCCTCACTGGCGCTGGTGGCCGACGACGGTGCGAAGGTGCGCGCCTCGCTGTCCTCGCGCGCCGAGACCATGCGGCACAGAGAGCTGGCCGAGATCGAGGGCAGCGCCGGGGAGAAGTCCCAGTCGATGCTCGTGGCCCAGCTGATGCTCTGCGCCGGTTTCCTCGTCTTCCTCATTTACCCCGCGGCCATGCGCGTCTTCCAGATCTGACGCCCGGACGCGACATCCCACAGCTGTGCAGAAAGGACTGGGACGATGCCGAACACCTCGCGCAACCCGTTTCGCTCCGTCAGTCATCCCGCTCTCGACTTCCTCGTCACGTTCCTGCGCGGTCGCGTCCAGCGGGCCCGCTCGGGCGAGCTGGACCGCGGCGCGTCGGCCGTCGAGTGGGTGATCATCTCGGCGGTCGTGGTGGCGATCGTCGGCGTGGTCGCCGCCATCATCAACATGGCGCTCAAGAACGGCGCCGACAAGGTGAGCGACTGCATCGACGGTGCCGACCAGGACGGCACCTGCGAGTAGGGGCGGACAGGTGGGAGGGGAGCGACGGTTCGGCGCGTTCGTACGCCGCAGGTGGGTGGAGGCCGCCCACCGCGGCGAGCGCGGCATGAGCGCGATCGAGTTCGTGATCCTCACCCCGGTGCTGTTCTTCCTGATCTTCGCGACGGTGCAGTTCGCGCTGTACTTCTTCGCCGACCACGTGGCGCAGGCCGCCGCGCAGGCGGGCGCGCGCAAGGCCCGCCAGGAGGCCGACGCCGACCCGGGCGGCTGGCGGGCCAAGGCGCGGGAGACCTCGGGCTCCTACATCGAGCAGCTGGGGCCCGAGCTGATCCTCGACCCCGACGTGAAGATGCTCCACCCCGAGCAGAACACCGTGGGCGTCGAGATCCGCGCCCGGGTGCCGTCCGTCTTCCCCGGCCTCGACCTGGACGTGCACGCGCTCTCCCAGGGCCCGGTGGAGCGGTTCGTACCGGACGGGGGCGCGTGAGCACGGTGACGCAGGCACGGAGAGCCCCCGTGGTGGCGCGGGCACGAAGAGCGGCCCTCGTGATGGCTCGGGCACGCAGAGCGGACCTGACGGCCGGCAGGGGGAGCCGGCGGGGGGACGCGGGCCTGTCCACCATCGAGGTCGTCATCCTCGCGCCGGTGATGATCCTGTTCATCCTCGTCCTCGTCGCCTTCGGGCAACTCGTGGACGGGCGCGGCGCGGTCGACAGCGCCGCGCGGGACGCCGCGCGCGCCGGATCGCTCCAGCACGGCAGCCACGCCGCCGCCATGACCGCCGCGCAGCAGGCGGCGACCGCCACCCTGAAAGGCACCTGTGCCTCAGGGGTGACGGTGCGGGACGCGGGCAGCGACTACCGCTCGGGCGGCCTGTTCACCGTCGAGGTCAGCTGCCGGGTGCGCGGCCTGGGAATCCTCGGCCTGGACATCGCCAAGGACATCTCGGGGCAGTCCAGTTCGCCCATCGACCCCTACCGGAGGACCGGATGAGCCGGGCCCAGGCTCACGGAGTGGCGGCGCTGCCGCGGCGTGTCCGCGCGGCCTGCGACGACCGGGGCTCGGGCGCCGCGGCGGTCATCATGTTCGCTCTGCTGTTCATGGTGCTGGCCGCGTTCGTCGTGGACGGCGGCCTGTCCATCTCCCAGCGCGAACGCGCCGCCGACATCGCCGAACAGGCCGCCAGGTACGCGGCCCAGGACATCGACGAGGAGGCCCTGCGCGCCAGCCAGGGCCGCAACGCCCCCATCAACTACGGGAACTGCGCCGAGCGCGTGGCCGAGTTCGCCGGCCGCTCCGGTCTCTCCGCGGCGGACGTGGCCGCCTCGGGATGCGTGTCCGCCAGCGCACAGCAGGTGGAGGTCCGCATCCGGCTCACCTACCGGCCCGTCCTCACCGGGCTGTTCTACAGCGCACCGCTGACCGTCCACGGCACGGCGACGGCGGAGTCCGTGACCGGCTGACCTGGCCGGCCCCGGAGGCCGGCCGCACCGCACCCCGACCCCACGTCTGCTTCCCGTATTCCGTCCCGATCCCGACCGCACTTCTCACCCCAGGAGCACACGAGATGGCGCGCCGCAGTTCGACACCGGCACCGGACCCGCGCGGGCCCGGGTCCCGCTCGCGCTCGCGTACGCCCGTGCCCGTGCGCACCCGCCGCACGGTCGGGGACGTGCTCAAAGCCTTCCTCGCGTTCGTCGCGCTCGCCGCGCTCGTCGTCGGCGTACCGCTGGCGCTCGCCTCCTTCCTCGGCTGGCCGCTGCCGCGCCGGATGCCGTCCTTCGACATGCTGCGTGACGAGGTGAGCGTCGGCGTCTTCGTCAACGTCCTCACCGTGGTGGTGTGGCTGGCGTGGGCGCAGTTCACCGCCTGCGTCCTGGTCGAGGCGAAGGCCGCGCTCTCGGGCGTCGGTCTGCCCGCCAGGGTGCCGGGCGCGGGCCCGAGCCAGCTGCTGGCCCGCCAACTGGTCGCGGCGCTGCTGCTGCTGGGCTCCAGCACCGGCAGCTTCGCCCCGGGCCTCGCGGAGCTCGGCCACACCATGCAGCCGCACCAACCGCAGCAGACCGTGGCCTCCGCTCAGCTCACGCCCGGCACCCCGCAGGCGGCCCCGGGAACGGCGCACGCGGACAGCGCCGGGCTCGGCACCATGGGCGGACACGGTTCCGGCACGGACGTCGTCCTGGCGGGCGGCAGTACGCAGGCGGGCGCGGCCGGCCCCGCGTCGACCCGGGACGTGTCGCGCGACGGCAACGAGGCGAGCACGAAGTTCTACCGCATCCAGCCTCCCGAGGGACGCCACCACGACTCCCTGTGGGAGATCGCCCAGCGCCACCTGGGCGACGGCCGCCGCTACAAGGAGATCTACCGCCTCAACAAGGACCGCCTGCAGCCGGACGGTTCCCGGCTCTCGGAGGCCAGCCTCATCCGGCCGGGGTGGATCATGGAGATGCCCGCCGACGCGCACGGCGGCGAACTCGTCGACATGCCGGACGACGCGGAGGAACTGGGCGAGCGGGAGCGCGCCCAGTACGAGCGCTACCAGGCGGGCGGCGGCGCGGCAGGCGGCCAGGGGCAGGACGGTGGCCACGACCGGAGCGGCGACGGCAGCCACGGCGACGGCAGCCACCAGGACGGCAACGGCGCACGGGACAGCGGCTCACAAGACGACCGGGACGCGGAGGGGAACGGCCGCAGCGACGACGGCGCCCAACGGGACGGGCAGGACGAGCGGGACGGGCAGGACCAGCGCTCCGACAGCACCGACCAGCCGGACCGGCCTACCGCGCCCGACGACTCGGGCTCCGACCCGGGCCGCGACGCGGACGGCCCCGGCCCCGGCGTCGACGACGACGCGGACACGGGCGGCGGCGCCGACCGCCCCGACCAACAGCCCAGCGTTCCCGACAGCAGCACGGACAGGCCGCCCATGCAGCCGACCCCGGACGCCCAGGAGGACGGCGGCAGCCACGCCGACGACGGCACCGGCGCGGACGACGGTGCCGCCGGGCCGGATGACACCGGCGCGGATGACGGCACTGCCGGGCCGGACGACGGTGGGCCCGGCCGGGGCGGCCCGGACGAGACCGTGGACGTCGCCCCGGACGAACACACCCCTGACCGTCAGGAGCAGTCCGTCCCGGAGTCGCCCGCCGACCGGCAGCCGACCCGGCCGGACAACCTCCGCGACTCCACGGACGACGACGGCCTCCCGGGGCCCGGCATCGACCAGCCGGACGACATCCGCGCGGACACGCCCGAGAGCCCGCGCGACGACACGCACGGCCCCGGTCCCTCCGGTGACGGCTCGGCCGACCGCGGCGGAGACCGGGACCAGCCCCGGAACGGCAGCCGGGACGACACCCGGAACGGCAGCCGGGAAGGAAGCCAGGGCGAAGGAAGCCAGGGCGAAGGAAGCCAGGGCGGCGGCCGGGGCAGTGGCCACGGCGACGAGACCCCCACGGACCTCGACCGCGCGGACGGCGCCGAAGCCGACCGGGCCCATCCCGGCCACTCCCCGAAGGCCGAACAGGCCGACGGCCACGGGCTCGGCCCCCTCGGACTGCCCGAAGCGCTGCTCGGCGCACCCCTGCTGGCGGCCGGCATCCTCGCCGCGCTGGGCCGCAGGCGCCGTACGGCGTTGTGGCGGACCGTCACAGGTGGCACCCGGCGCGCCCCCGCGGACGACTTCGCGCCCCCGTCCGACCCGGCGGCCCGGGCGCGTGACGCGCTGCTCGTCGGCGCCGATCCCGGCGCCGTCCGCTTCCTCGACCTGGCGCTGCGTGGTCTGGCCGAGGACCTGCGCGCGGCGGGCCGCCCGTTGCCCGTCGTCTACGCCGCCTGGCTCACCGAGCAGGAGGTGCACCTCCAACTCGCCGCCGCGGCGGGCGAACCCCCCGCTCCCTGGCGGTACGGGCAGAGCGAAGCGTTCTGGACGCTCCAGCGCGCCCACACCCGCTTCGACGTCGACACCGCGCAGGCTCCGCCCTACCCGGGGCTGGTCAGCCTCGGGCTGCGCGGCCAGGCACGGCTCCTGCTCAACCTGGAGTCCGTGCCAGGACTGGTCTCGGTCGCCGGCGACCCGGCGCTGCGCGAGGCCGTGCTCGCCTCCATCGCCGCCGAACTCGCCACCGGCACCTGGTCGCGGGACCTGCACCTCACCCTGGTCGGCTTCGGTGCGGATCTGACCGCGCTGGCCCCCGAGCGGATGCGCCACCTGCCCGACGTGCCCGCGCTGCTCGCCGAACAGCGGGAGTCCGCACAGCGGGAGACCGCACAGCGAGAGTCCGCACAGCGGGAGACCTCCGCCCCGCGCCGGGACGCGGACGGGCGACAGCGCGTGGTGCTCGTCGGGGCCGAACCGACCGGCGAGGAGGCACGCCGTCTGGCCGCGCTGGCCACCGAAGGGGACACGGGCGCGAACGCCTCAGCGGACGGCTTCGTCGTCGGCGTCTCCACCGGCCGGCTGCCCATGCCCAGCGTCGTGTGGGAGTTCGACATCGACGACGACGGCACTCTCGCCGCCCCCCGCATGGGCCTCGACGTACGCGCCCAGCAGCTCCCGCAGGACCTGCGCGCCGCGGTCCTCGAACTCTTCGCCGACACCGACGACGCGCAGACCCAGGGAAGCGGAGGACCCGGCTTCCGCGTCGACCTCAGCGAGAGCGGGCGCCCGGCCGTCTACGCACGCCTGATGGGCGGCTACGAGGTCACCGGCGTCGAGACGCCCGAGGAGAACCGCGGCCCGCTCCTCCACGAAGCGCTCGCCCTCCTGCTGCTCAACCGCGACGGAGTGCACCCCCGCGTGCTGGCCTCCGCGCTGTGGCCCAAGGGCGTCACCGACGACGTTCGCGACGCCCTCGTCGAGCGGCTCCGCCACTGGCTCGGCCACGAGAGCGACGGCGCGCCCCGGCTCGCCACGTCGGACGACGGGCGACTGGCCCTGCGGCCCTCCGTCGTCTCCGACTGGGACGTGCTGCGCACCCTCCACCACGGCTGCACCGGCGAACGCGGCGCCAAGCTGTCCGCCGTCGTGCGGCGGGCACAGCTGTCGGACGCGCTCGGCCTGGCCCGCGGCCCCCTGCTCGCCGACCGGCCCGCCGGGCGGTACGGATGGCTGACCCACCACGTCGCCGAGGCGCAGCACCCCGTGCTCGTCGCCGAGGTCGGGCTCGCCCTGGCCACCGAACACCTGCGGGCCGGGGAACCGGGCGCCGCCGTGCGTGCCGTGCGGTCGGCGCTGCACAGCGCCCCGGCGGACGAGCGGCTGTGGGAGCAGTTGGTGCGGGCCGCGCACGCCACGGGGGAGCGCGGGACGCTCGATGAGGCCGTGCGGTGGGTGGTCGAGAGGGCGGACCCGGTGCGGGGCGTGCCGCCGCGTACGGCGGCGCTCCTCGACGAGTTCGCCCCGGGCTGGAGCCCGGCCCCCACCCCCCTTCCGTAACCGGCGGTCTCCTCCCAGCGGAATGACAAGAAAGGGCCGTGGCCCGTGCCCTCGGGGGAAGAGGCACGGGCCACGGCGGTCTCCACCGGCAAGTCCGGCAGTCTCAACCGGCAGGTCTCAACCGGCAGATTTCAGCCGGCAGGTTTCAGCCGGCAGGTCTCAGCCGACCTGGAGCTTCTGGCCGGGGAAGATGAGGTCGGCGTCGTCGCCGACGGTGGACTTGTTGTCCTCGTACACCTTGTGCCAGGTGGTGTCGTGCGCCTCGGCGATCTCGCTGAGGGTGTCACCGGACTTGACGGTGTAGTTGCCGTGCCCCTTCTTGGGGGCCTGCTGCGGCTGCGAAGGCTGGGCGGGCTGCGCGGGCTTCGGCTCGGCCTGCTGCTGCGGGCGCTGCTGCTCCTGCTGCGGGGCCTGCTTCTGCTGCGGCTGGGCCTGCTGCTGGGAGCCGCTGCCGCCGTCCGGGTTCACGTCGGCCGCGGGGCCACCGGAGGTGAGGCCGCCGGCGCCGGCGCACGCCCAGGCGCCCGGGCCCTGCATGTCGAGCAGCTTCTCGGCGACGGCGATCTGCTGCTCCTTGGTGGCCTGGTCGGCGCGCGGCGCGTACTTGGTGCCGCCGGCCGCGGCCCAGCTGGAGTTGTTGAACTGGAGGCCGCCGTAGTAGCCGTTGCCGGTGTTGGCCTGCCAGTTGCCGGAGGACTCGCACTGGGCGACCTTCTCCCAGGTGTCCACGGAGGCGGCGTTCGCACCCGTGGCCGACACCAGAGGAAGGGCGACGGCTGCGCCGGCGACGCCGGTCACGGTGGCGATGCGCACGGCCTTGGTGGGTCGACGGTGACGGCCCTTGCCGGAGAACAGCATGGTCTTTCGTTCCTTACGGTCGCGGCTGTTCGCCCAGGAGTTCGGACGAACGTGTCGAGCGGGAGCGACAGTAGGCACAGCTGTCCGGATGCTCCAATTAGTGACCGCAAAGATCCTTCCTGCCGCTTGACACGCAATGGCGGCATCTGTGCTGGTGATGCGCTTGCACGGAGATCGGTAAAACCGGGTGTGACGTAACCGTTGGAGACAAGCGTCACAGGTATGGGGCATTTGTGCGGTGTTGGGCGCGGGGTCACCAGCCGGCGGGCTTGGCCGTGCCCATGGCGCGGTCGACGGCGATCTCGATGACGACCCGCTCGGGGTTGGGGCGCGGCGGCTTGTAGTGGCGGGTGTAGCGCGCTTCGGCGTCGGCCACCGACTCCGCGTCCTCGCGCACGAGGGCCGTCCCTTCGAGCGTGCACCAGCGCCGTCCCTCCGCCTGGCTCACGGCCACCCGCACCCCCGGACCCGCGGCCAGCACGTTGCGCACCTTCTTGCTGGAGCGGCTGCTGATGACCCGTGCGAGGCGTGTCGCCGGGTCGTAGGTCACCCCGACCGGCACCAGGTGCGGGGTGCCGTCGGGCCGCGGGGTGGTGAGGAAGCAGGTCCGGCGCTCCTCCCAGAAGCCGGGTGCGTCGTCGCGGTCAGGCTGGGCGGGCCCGTTGGAGGTGTGTGTGCTCATGGCGGGCACGCTACCGCCCGCGGTGAGCCGCTCCTCAGGCGGAACGCAGCGGTGTGGCGGGCCAGTCGAGCAGGCGCGCGCCGATCACGGCGGTCTGCAGCATGTAGCGGTGGGAGGGGTCGGTGGGGCTGGCACCGGTCAATTGTTCGATTCGCGCCAGTCGGTAGGTGAAGGCCCGCACGCTCAGCGAGAGCCGGCGAGCGGCCTCGGCGGCCACGCAGCCGGTGTCGAAGTAGGCGGTCAGCGTCTCCAGCAGCGGCTGTGCACCGCCGCGCGCCGTGGTCAGCGGGCCCAGGGTGGCCAGCACCAGGTCGGCCATCGCCTGCCGGTCGCGCGTCAGCACGGGATAGACGAGCAGATCCGCGGCGTACAGCACCGGCTCCTCCAGCTCCAGCCGCTCGGCGAGGTCCAGGACGCTGAGCGCCTCCTCGTACGACTGCACCACACCGCCGGGCCCCGGCTGGACACGGCCGATCGCCACCTGGCCGCCGTCGGTGGCGGCATAGCTGTGCTTGGCGAAGTGGGTGAGCACGTCGGGCTGGTCACCGGGCGCGACGCACAACAGCCTGCCGTCCTTCGTGGTCAGCAGGGTGTTGCGGTTCTGGAAACGGGCGATGAGCGCCCGCTCGACCTGCCGCGCCACCGGGTCGCCCTCGTCGTAGGCGGCGGGGCCGTGGGCGACGGCCACCGCATGGCTGTGCGAGAGCCGCAGCCCGAAGCGTTCGGCGCGTTCGGCGAGCCTGCCCAGGTCGCTGCGGCCGTGGAGCAGGTCGTCGATGAACTCCCGGCGGGCCGCCTCCTCCTGGCGGACGGCCTGCCGCTGGGCGCGTTCGTATCCCTCGGCCACCGCGTCGACGGCCTGGTGCATCCCGCCCAGCAGGCTGTCGGGATCGCCCGGCAGGGAGGGCCACGCGGCGCGGGCCGCCTTCAGATGCGCGCTGACGAGGTCGCGGAGTCCGTATCCCGCGTCGGCCGCCCGCTCGCCCAGTGCGCGCCGGTCCTCCAACTCGTCGCGAGTCAGTCGGCGGCCCGTCGTGCACACCTCCGACAGGATCCGCGTGTACCCCGCCAAATACTCCTGCGGTATCTCCGCCGCCCCACTCATCCGCTGCCCCCGTGCTCCGTCGTCCTGAGGTTCGTGTCGCCCGAGCTTTTCGTTGACGGTTTCTTGACGCCGCCCGGCACGCAGACCCTAGAGAACTCTGCCGGGTTCCGGCAATGCGGGGAGGGCGGCGAGACCGGCAGTATGCGTGGTGAGGGGGAACGGGGAAGCGTCCCGGTGCCTCACACCGGCAGGGGGACGGTGCCGAGCACCGCCAGGGTGCGGCACCGGGGCCCCCCCCCCCCCCCCCCCCCCCCCCCCCCCCCCCCCCCCCCCCCCCCCCCCCCCCCCCCCCCCCCCCCCCCCCCCCCCCCCCCCCCCCCCCCCCCCCCCCCCCCCCCCCCCCCCCCCCCCCCCCCCCCCCCCCCCCCCCCCCCCCCCCCCCCCCCCCCCCCCCCCCCCCCCCCCCCCCCCCCCCCCCCCCCCCCCCCCCCCCCCCCCCCCCTCACACCGGCAGGGGGACGGTGCCGAGCACCGCC
>NZ_JASKYT010000163.1:0-15557 GCF_041028275.1 Streptomyces sp. PU-14G | reverse complement strand
GCCGTCTCCCCTCAGCCCCTCGACCGCGGGTCCGAACACCGTCCGCGCACGCATCCGTCCGGTGCCGCGCGGACACCCCCGTGCCCCCCCGGGCTCCCGGCTGTGGTCGAGCAGCGCTGTGCCCGTCTCGGCGCCGGAGATCTCCGACCGGTTCTGTGTGGCGGGAACCGCGGGGACGTGCAGACGCGTGTGAAGGACTGCGCTGGTGTTGGTGCTGTGCAGTGTGTTCATCTCGCGCCCCCTTGGAGCCAACCGGTCGCTTGCTTGTGGGATAAACCTTGCCGCCCCGATTTCATGGCGAGGTCCCCCGTCTGTCACAGCGGTGTCACAAGGGATGGCGGGTCACACAGTGCGCAGGTCGCGCGGTGTGTCGCTGCCGGGTGCCGACCGCCGGTCGAAGTATGGGGCCGCCATGGGCCAGAATGGCGCGCGTGCCTTTCCTGTTGCTGATCGAGGACGATGACGCTGTCCGTACCGCCCTGGAGATGGGTCTGACCCGCCAGGGGCACCGCGTGGCGACCGCCGCGTCCGGTGAGGACGGCCTCAAGCTGCTGCGCGAACAGCGCCCGGATCTGATCGTGCTGGACGTGATGCTGCCCGGTATCGACGGTTTCGAGGTGTGCCGCCGCATCCGCCGCACCGACCAGCTGCCGATCATTCTGCTGACGGCCCGCAGCGACGACATCGACGTCGTCGTGGGCCTGGAGTCCGGTGCGGACGACTACGTCGTCAAACCGGTGCAGGGCCGGGTGCTGGACGCGCGGATCCGCGCGGTGATGCGCCGCGGCGAACGGGAGTCCAACGACGCGGCGACCTTCGGTTCGCTGGTGATCGACCGCGCGGCGATGACGGTCACCAAGAACGGCGAGGACCTGCAACTGACGCCGACCGAGCTGCGGTTGCTGCTGGAGCTGAGCAGACGCCCCGGGCAGGCCCTCTCCCGGCAGCAGTTGCTGCGCCTGGTGTGGGAGCACGACTACCTGGGTGACTCGCGTCTCGTGGACGCCTGCGTGCAGCGGCTGCGCGCCAAGGTCGAGGACGTGCCGTCCTCCCCCACCCTGATCCGCACGGTGCGCGGCGTCGGCTACCGGCTGGACCCGCCGCAGTGACGGACCGTACGAGCAGGAACCGTACGGGCGCACGGAACCGTACGGACGCACAGAAGCGTACGAGCACGCGGAACCGTACGAGCACGCAGAACGGAACCGCGCAGTGACCGACGCCCCTTCCTTCGGGGCGCGCCTGCGCTCCCGGCTCGCCGGTCTGCTGCCGTCGCTGCGGCTCCGCCTCGTCGTCGTCTTCGCGCTGGTGGCGCTGACGGCGGCGGTCTCCGCCTCGGGCATCGCCTACTGGCTCAACCGCGACGCCGTTCTCACCCGCGCCCAGAACGCGGCGCTCAACGACTTCCGCAAGGCGATGGAGGACAACGCGGGCAACCTGCCCCGCAAGGTCGACTGCGGGCAGTTGCGCGAGGCGGCGGCGAAGATGGCGCGCAGCTCGCAGAACTACCAGGTGCTGCTCGTCGACGAGACGGAGAGCGGCAAGCGGTGCGCCGCGGCCTCCAACCAGGACGACTTCGCGCTGGGTGACGTGCCGGAGCGGCTGCGCCGCGCGGTCGAGGAGAAACGCCCGGTCACCAAGCAGAACAAGCACCCCTACCACCTGTACTGGCAGCGGATCACGCTGGACGGCGACCCGTATCTGGTCGGCGGCGCGAAGGTGATCGGCGAGGAGCCCACACCGACGGGGTACCTGCTCAAGTCGCTGGCCCCGGAGCGGGACGATCTCAGCTCGCTGGGCTGGTCGCTGGGGATCGCCACCGGGCTCGCGCTGATCGGCGCGATGCTGCTGGCGCAGGCCGCCGCGACGACGGTGCTGCGCCCGGTGCGGCGGCTCGGTGAGGCGGCGCGCAGGCTCGGTGAGGGGAAGCTGGAGACGCGGCTGCGGGTCTCGGGTACGGACGAGCTGGCCGAGCTGTCGCACACGTTCAACGACGCGGCGGCCTCGCTGGAGCAGCGGGTGGCCGAGCTGAGCGCGCGGGAGGCGTCCAGCAGGCGGTTCGTCGCCGACATGTCGCACGAGCTGCGGACCCCGATGACGGCGATCTCCGCGGTCACCGAGGTGCTGGAGGAGGAGCAGGACAATCTCGACCCGATGATCGCGCCCGCCGTGCAGCTGGTGGTCAGCGAGACGCGGCGGCTCAACGACCTGGTCGAGAACCTGATGGAGGTCACGCGCTTCGACGCGGGCACGGCCAGGCTGGTGCTGGACGACGTGGACGTCGCCGACCAGGTGACCGCCTGCATCGACGCCAGGGCCTGGCTGGACGCGGTGGAACTGGACGCGGACCGGGGCATCATGGCGCGGCTCGACCCCCGCCGGCTCGACGTCATCCTCGCGAACCTGATCGGCAACGCCCTCAAGCACGGCGGCTCCCCGGTGCGGGTGGCGGTGCACACCCGGAAGCGGCCCGGCGACGGGGACGGCGACGAACTGGTGATCGAGGTCGCCGACCAGGGCCCCGGTATCCCCGAGGACGTGCTGCCGCACGTCTTCGACCGCTTCTACAAGGCCAGCGCCTCCCGCCCCCGCTCCGAGGGCAGCGGGCTCGGCCTGTCGATCGCACTGGAGAACGCCCACATCCACGGCGGCGAGATCACCGCGCACAACGCCCCCGAGGGCGAGGGCGGCGCCGTCTTCACCCTCGTACTGCCCCGGGACGCCCGCCGGGTGGCCGAGGAGTGGGAGCGCGAGAACGGCGAGGAGAGCGGCGAGCGCCCGAGCCACGGGGGCGACCGCGCTCAGGACGAGGGAGAAGACCGATGAGCCGCTCCGCACGGCGGAAGCAGTCACCGCCGGGGCCGCTCACCGGGCCGCTCACCGGGGCCCGCGCCGGGGTTCGGCGCGGGCGCGGGCGCGGGCACCGGCGTCGGCGTGGGCGTGGGCGCCTGGTGCCGCCGATACTCCTGTGCGTTCTCGCCTCGGTGGCGGCCGGATGCGGCATCCGCGCCACCTCCGTACCCGTGGACGCGGGCGCTGCCCCCTCACGGGTGGGCTGCGTGCTGCCCGGCGACCACGAGAGCCCTCACGACGCGGGCGGTGCGCAGGCGGTCGTCCGCGTCTACCTGGTGTGCGGCTCGCGCGTCTCGCCCGTCGAGCGGGAGGTGCGGATGCCGGACGGGCGCTCCTCGGCGCAGCGGCTGCCGGTGGCGCGGAAGCTGCTTCAGGAGCTCCAGCGGCAGCCGCGCACCCTGGAGGGCGCGGCGGGTTTCGAGACGGCCGTGCCCGACGACCTGACGGTCGAGGGGGCCGCCGACGGCGACCCGGACGAGGCGCTGCGGCTGAGCAGCCCGCCGGACGAACTGCCGTCGTTCGCGCTGGCGCAGTTGGTGTGCACGTACGCGGACACGGCGGCGGCCGACGCCGACGACGGGGTGGTCCTCGGCGGCCCCGCCGGCTCCTCACCGGGCGACGGCGACGAGGAGGCCGCCGAGGAGACGGCAGCGCCACTGAAGCGCTACGAGTGCGGCACACAGCTGCGTACCCGCCCCGAGGCGGCCGAGACGGCGGGCACGGAGGTCTGAGCGCTCCGCGGCGCTGAGGCGCCCTCGCGGCGCCGGAGAGGGCGCAGGGGGGTTGCCTGTACGGCGGCGGCTGGAACACGCGTGTGACACAGCCAGGACCCGCTCAACACTCCGCGCAGGAACCACGGCGGAACGCGGTGGCGTCCTTGATGACGTGCAGCGCCTTGGCTCCGGCGGCCTGACCTCCGCCTCCCGTATCCGCGCCGCGGGATTCCTCCTGCTGGCGGTACACCTGTGTCTCGTCGGCTGGCTGATGCTGCGCCCCCTCTCGGTGCCCTGGATGGCACCCGCCAACCTGCATCCGCTGGCCACCATCCGCGCCGCACTCGCCGACGGACCGCGGGCCGCACTGGCGGGGCTGGGCCCCGCCCTGCTGCTGCTGGCGCCGTTCGGCGTGCTGCTGCCGCTGGCCACCGGACGGCTGCACCGCAGGCTCCCCGGCACGGTGGCACGCACCACCTTCGCCGGGGCGATGCTGTCAGTGGGCCTCACGCTGGTGCGGACGGGCGTGCCGGGACAGGTCGTCGATGTCGACTCGGTGCTGCTGAACACCGCGGGGGTGGCGCTGGCAGCCGGATGCGTCTTCCCGCTGGTGCGGCGCGGTCTGCGCCCCAGGGACGGACGCCGGGGAGGAAGCCGCCTGCCCGACGGCGGGCAGCGGTCCGGGGCGGCCGGGCGTCAGACTCAGGCCGGTACCGGTGTACGTCTGCGGGAGGAGACCTCCCAGGGGACGCCCCCGAGAGCCACCAGGGTCGGAATGGCACCGTAGTGCGATGTTCATCCCGTTGGTCCGTTCTACCGTCGGAAGAACAGATGGAACGACCGACGAAGGAGCAGCCCTCATGCCCGCACTGGCCCGCCCCACCGAAGGACGGATGATCGGCGGCGTGTGTGCCGCCCTCGCGCGGCGCTTCGGCACCACGCCCACCACGATGCGCGTCCTCTTCCTCGTCTCGTGCCTGCTGCCGGGGCCGCAGTGCCTGCTCTACCTGGCGCTGTGGGTGCTGCTGCCGAACGAGGGGCAGCAGCATCGGTCCGCGTGGTGAGCCGTCCGGCTCCCCGCCCCCCGGTCGCGGCAGGTGAGATCCGCTGTGTCGGTGGGATGGGCCTCGACGAGGTGACGGTGGGGGGCCATGGCCTGATCGAGTGACGCGGCCGTGGCCGCGACGTGAGGCGCCCGTGCCCGCGTCCGCGGACGGAGCGCAACCGAGGGGAGGACAACGGAAAGGGGCTGCGTCACCCGTGGCGGGTGACGCAGCCCCTTCGCCGTGGAGAGCCCCTTCGGGGCATCCGCCGTCGTCGGTCCCTTCGGCCGCCTGCCTCAGTGGCGACCGCCGCCGCGTTGCGTCAGTGGGAGCCGCCCACCGGGAGGGCCTTGCCGAGGGGCAGGCCGCCGAGCATGCCGCCGCCGGGGGCCGAGCTCTTGCCTTCGGTGGACTTCTGCGCGTTGTCGGCCACCGTCTCGGTCGCGTCCAGCGGGGTGCCCGTCAGCGCCCCGGACAGCGCCTGCTGGGCGACGCCCACCGGCTGCGACAGCCCGCCCGGCAGGCCCTTGGCGGCCTCCTCGAGCGGAAGGTCGCCGACGGTCTTGCCCGCGGTCTCGGTGACCGGGCCGAGGGTCTTGCCGGCGGGGGCGCCGCCGAGCATGTCGGTGGGGGCGGCGGAGGCCGAACCCGCGCCGGCCACGACGGCGGCCGCACCCAGCGCGGCGACACCCAGGGTCTTCTTGGCTACCTGCTTCATCAGTGTTTACGTCCTCGGAGTGGGGGCTTTGAGCAGCTCGAACCGGGCTTCAGCGACCCGGTAGGGGGCTTGAGCGGCCCGGTAAGGGGCTTGAGCGGCCCGTAGGGGGCCTGAGCAGCCCGGCGAACGTAGCCAGGGATGCGGAGGAGTCGCAAACACGCGGGCGGCGCCGTAAGTCGCCGTCGCAGCGGGATGCGCGGCGGGGCGCCCGGCGTCTTCCGCCGCCGCGCGCAGGACGCGGGGCGGCGGCGGAAGCGCTGGTCACCGGGGGTCAGACGGCGGCGGTGGGGAAGAGCCACTCGGCCTTGAGGGCCGCGTATCCCGGCTTCACGACGTCGTTGATCATGGCGAGACGTTCATCGAAAGGAATGAACGCCGACTTCATGGCATTGACGGTGAACCACTGCATGTCGTCCAGCGTGTAGCGGAACGTCCGCACGAGCTGCTCGAACTCGTTGCTCATGCTCGTGCCGCTCATGAGGCGGTTGTCCGTGTTGACCGTCGCGCGGAAGTGCAGCCGGCGCAGCAGCCCGATGGGGTGCTCGGCGTAGGAAGAGGCTGCCCCCGTCTGCAGGTTGGAGGTGGGGCACAGCTCCAGCGGGATCCGCTTGTCGCGCACGTACGCCGCGAGGCGGCCGAGCTTGACGTCTCCCCCGTCGCCGACCTGGATGTCGTCGATGATGCGCATCCCGTGCCCGAGCCGGTCCGCGCCGCACCACTGGAGGGCCTGCCAGATCGACGGCAGCCCGAACGCCTCGCCCGCGTGGATGGTGAAGTGGTTGTTCTCGCGCTTGAGGTACTCGAACGCGTCCAGGTGCCGGGTGGGCGGGTGGCCCGCCTCCGCACCGGCGATGTCGAAGCCGACCACGCCCAGATCGCGGTAGCGGTTGGCCAGCTCGGCGATCTCCAGCGCGCGCGCCGCGTGCCGCATCGCCGTCAGCAGCGCACCGACCCGGATGCGGTGGCCCGCGGCGCGCGCCAGCCGTTCGCCCTCGCGGAAACCCTCGTCGACCGCCTCGACGACCTGCTCCAGCGTCAGGCCGCCCAACAGGTGCTGCTCGGGCGCGTAGCGGACCTCGGCGTAGACGACTCCGTCGGCGGCCAGGTCCTGTGCGCACTCCGAGGCGACACGGAAGAGCGCGTCGCGGGTCTGCATCACGCCGACCGTGTGCGAGAACGTCTCGAGGTAGCGCTCCAGGGAGCCCGAGTCGGCCGACTCGCGGAACCAGGTCTCCAGCCGGCCGGCGTCGGTCTCGGGGAGCGCGTCGTAACCGGTCTCGCGGGCCAGTTCGACGATGGTGGCGGGGCGCAGCCCGCCGTCGAGGTGATCGTGGAGCAGAACCTTCGGTGCGCGGCGGATCTGCTCCGCCGTGGGGACGACACTCGCGGGGACGGCTCCCCGGGGGACGGTGCTCTCGGATTCGCTTACCATCACGGCACTCTAGCTCCTACGCGCGTAGAACGCATGGGGCCGGCGGAGAGTTTTCGGGGGATGTCCGGTTCGGTGCGTTCGCCGTACGCGACGGGAAGCCGGTCGTTTTCCCCGCGGTTTTCGCACTCCCTTGCGCCAACTCCCTTCCCTCCGCGCGGGGGCGTGCCATTGTTGCGCCATGGCTCAGCGAGCGTTGCCCGAAAGGGAAGCACGCCTGGGACGGCCCCACGGGGCCGTGGGGCAGGCACCGCACGCCGTCGTGCTCGTCCTGCCGGGCGACAGCGGTGGCGCGCTCCGTGGCTCCGCGCTGGCGGCAGCCGCCGCGCTGCCGCTGGCACGCCGGCTGGGGCGCGCCAGCTCGCGGGACGATCCGCTGGCCGCGCACGTCGTCCACTACCGCTCCCCCGCCCACCGGGACGGAACGGCGGGCAGGACG
The DNA here is from genome assembly GCF_041028275.1 of Streptomyces sp. PU-14G. Lineage (NCBI taxonomy): Bacteria > Bacillati > Actinomycetota > Actinomycetes > Kitasatosporales > Streptomycetaceae > Streptomyces > Streptomyces sp. PU-14G. The sequence continues at coordinate 8,362 of NZ_JASKYT010000163.1, read as the reverse complement.
GCCGAGGAGACCGTGCCTGCCGGCGCGGTGCCGGCCGCCGCGGACAGCCGGACCGAGCACGGCGGGTGCGCGTATGCCGAGGACGCGGAGTGGGCCGTCGAGGAGGTCGTACGGCGGTACGGAGACGTGCCCGTCTGCCTGGTCGGCAGGGGGGTCGGCGGGCGTGCGGCGTTGCGCGCCGCGGGCCACTCGGCGGTCGTCTCCGTCGTGGCGCTCGGGCCCGTGCTGGAGTGCGCCGACGGGGCGGACGGCGCGGAGGAGGCGGAGCCCGTACGCCACCTGCGCGGCCGTCACGTGCTGCTGGTGCACGGCACCAACGACGCGAGGAGCGATCCGGAGCTGTCCTTCCGCTTCGCGGAGCGCGCCAAGAAGATCAACGCCCAGGTGTGCCGGTTCGAGGTCCACACGGACGGGCACGGGCTGCGCGGTTACGCCGCCGAGGTCGCCGCGCTCACCAGGGACTTCGTCCTCGGCACGCTGTGCGCCCGCGACCTGTGCCGCCCCCTGACCGACGCCTTGGCGGCTCCGCCGCCCCTGGGGCTGCGGATGCCGTTGGCGAGCGGCTTCGGCAAGAGCCTGCGCTGAGGTCCACGACTCATCCTTCGGCCGGGGTCCGGTCATCCTTCGGCCGGGGTCCGGCCCCCTGCCGCCTCCGGGTCCGCATCCGACGTCGGCTCGGTCGCCGTCCCCGTCTGCCGTGCGCGGTCAAGAGCCGCGACGAACTCGCCCGGCGCGTCGGCGTGGAGGTGGAGAGTGCGGACGACCGCGGAGGTACCCAGGGGGCGGAGGAAGGTGACGGGTTCTCTCAGTTGGACGGTGAGCGTTGTCTGGCCGCCCACGGCGACCGTCAGCGTGCCGTCGTCCACGGTGAGGAGCCCGCCGTCCGGGAACCGCCGGACGACGCGAGCCGAGGCGATCTGCCCGGCCGGAACGCGGAGGTCCAGCAGCGCCGCGTACCGGACGCGGAGCGAGCCGTCGGGGCCGACGACATGGGGGCGGGCGACGGACGAGGCGTGCAGTCCGAAGACGAGGACGACGGTGTAGAGGTCCAGTACGAGCATCGTCAGATGGAGGGGTGGCCAAGGGATGATCAGCGCCAGCCCGACCGTCTCGACGACGCACACGAACCCCAGAGCCAGCAGCGTGGTCGCCTGGGCGCCGGCATAGGGCGCCGCGGTGTCGCCTGGCCCCACCCCGGCACGGCGGCGTGCCAGCCACAGCGCGATACCGGCGAGGGACCGCGCCTCGTGCAGGGCAAGGCGGCGGGCGACCCGCACCGCGCGGCTCATCGCGCCCGCTCCGTCACCAGGTGGACGGCTTGGCGAAGGGCCGCTGCCTGGGCGGGAGGAAGATCGTCGTACAGGGCGGTCTCGAAGACGCCGGCCGACGAGCTGCCGCTGTCTGCGAAGTCCGCCGGGATCTGGTCTCTCACCTCCTCGGGTACGCAGGCGGCGACCGCCTGCGCCGCCTGTCCGACGCGTGGGTCGTCGGGCGCGGCGTCGGCCAGCTCGTCCATGAGGGCGTAGGCGCGCCGCACCCGTTCGGCCCCGGCCTCGCCCGCGGCGACCGCGCCCGCGAGCGCGATCGCCTGCTCGCGGGCGCCGGGCGGCGCGGAGGTCTCCAGCAGGGCGAGGACGTCCCGGTCCTTGGCGGCGATACCGGACACCGGCGCGTGGCCGGGCGCGCCGACCGCGGGCTGGGGGAAGAGCGCCGCCAGCTCCCGCGAGAGCGGCGCGCCCTCGGGCAGGGTGCCCGCCTCGGCCTGGCGGAGGAGCTCGGCCAGCCGGACGCGGCGGGTCCGTATCTCCTCCTCCTGGCGGCGCAGGTCGCTGTCGAGTTCCCTGAGCATCTCGCCGAGTTCGGTGCCGGTGTCGTCGGCGAGGACGTCGCGTACCTCGTCCAGACCGAGGCCGAGGGCGGTGAGGCGGCGTATGCGGGCGAGCCGCACGGCGTCGCGCAGCCCGTACTCGCGATACCCGTTGGCCCTGCGCCGAGGTTCGGGCAGCAGCCCCTGGTGGTGGTAGTGGCGCACGGTACGCGGGGACACCCCGACGAGCGCGGCCAGTTCTCCGATCCGCATGAGCTCAGTAGAAACGTTGCCGCCGCGTCAAGGTCAATGGACGCCCGCACGACGCTATGTGCGTACCGCCGTGTGCACGGTCGTCGCCGTCAGGAAGAAGACGTCGGGGCGGCGGAGGACCCCTTCGGGCGAGGTGTCGTCCAGGAGGGCGTCGAGGGTGGTCAGATCCTCGGCTTCCAGGCTGTCGGCGAGGGCGGTGCGGACGCGTTCGAGGCGGGCGCGTACGTGGGCGCGGGCGACCGGATCGAGGGGCGCCGGGTGGTCGGTGAGGAACGTGCGGCTGCCCGTCGGGGTCAGCCCGGCGGCGACCAGCAGCGCGGGCCAGTCCTCCACCGTGCGCGTGTGGCCCGGCAGTTCGGCGCGCATCGCGGTGAACCAGTCCTCCTCGACGGCGTCCAGCCGTGCCTGGAGGCCGGGGCGGCCGAAGCCGATGTCGCGGGGCAGGCAGCGGGTGGGCAGTCCGCGCTCGCGGACGGCCAGGACGCCGCCGGGGCGCAGCGCGTCCGCGAACGTCTCCAGCGCGGCGCGCTGGTCGCCGAGGTGGTGGACGACGTTGCTGGTCCAGATCAGCTCGGCGGTGCCCAGGCCCGGGACGTCGTCGGGGAGTTCGGCGGTGCGGAGGGTGATCCGGGGCGCGAGCCCCTCGCGGGCGGCGCGGGCGCGGGCGCGTTCCAGCAGCTGTGGGGAGCTGTCCACGGCGACCGTCTCCGCGCCGGGGAAGGCGTGGGCGAGTGCGGTGGTACTGACGCCGGGACCGCTGCCCAGGTCGAGGACGCGGGTCACCTCGCGGCTGCCTGTCAGGTCGTGGAGCCAGGCGGCGGCCTCTTCCAGGAACGGCATGCCGAGCTCGGCCTCGCGTTCGAGGTGCTCGGCGAGGGCCTCCCAGTCGGGTTCGGCACCGGCGGGGCCACCCCCGTGGCCGTGGCCTTGCCCGTGGGTGTGGGCGTGGGTGTGGGCGTGGCCTTGGGTGTGGCCGTGGCCTTGGGCGTGACCTTGGGCATGGCCGTGGCCGTGGCCTTGGGCGTGGCCGTGGCCGTGGCCCTGGCCGTCGGGGCCGTTCGGGTGGGGGGTCATCGGTTGTCCTCCGGGGCGGGGTGGTGGGCGGGTTCGGCACGCAGAAGTTGCCCCCTGCGGCTGAGCAGGAACGCCTTGAAGGCCGCCACCGGCGGGGTGTCGGGGCGCCCGGCCGACCAGGCGAGCCCGATCTCGCGGACGGCGCGCGGCGCGGTCACCGTCACCTCACGTACGCCGGGCCGGGGGAAGACGGGCGGCGGCAGCAGCGCGACGCCCAGCCCCGCGGCGACCAGCCCGCGGATCGTCTCGGCCTCTTCGCCCTCGAAGGCGATGCGCGGGGTGAACCCGGCCTCGGCGCACATCGTGTCCAGGATGCGCCGCATGCCGTAGCCGGGCTCCAGCGTGACGAAGGACTCCTCGGCGGCCTCGGCGAGCCGGATCCGTTTGCGCGCCGCGAGCCGGTGGTCGTCGGGGACGACGAGCCGCAGCCGCTGTTCGTCCAGGCGGCGGGCGACCAGGTCGGGGGCTTCCGGCACGGGCGAGGTCAGACACAGGTCCAGCTCTCCGGCGCGGAGCCGCTCCAGCATGGCGTCACCGTAGTTCTGCACCAGGGCGAAGCGGACGCGCGGGTGGTCGGCGCGGAAGGCGCGCAGCAGTTCGGGGACCGTCTCCCAGCCGAGGGTGTGGAGGAAGCCGAAGGCGACCTTGCCGGTGGCGGGATCGGCGTCCGAGCGCACCGCCTCGGCGCCCTGTTCGACGGCGGTCAGGGCCCGCTCGGCCGCGGCCAGGAACGTGCGGCCCGCCGGGGTGAGGGAGACGGTACGGCCGTGGCGGGCGAACAGGGCCACGCCCAGGTCGGCCTCCAGCCGGGCCAGGGCCCGGCTGAGGGAGGACTGCGGAACGCCGAGCTCCTGCGCGGCGCGGGTGACGTGCTCGTGGCGGGCGACGGCCGCGAACTGCGCGAGGCGGGGAGTGAGCGCGTACGCCGAGGGCGCCGTACCGGCGACCGAGGACGCCCGCGGTGTGACGGAGCTGTCTTCGGCGCTACGGGAGGGTGACACGGGCGGCCCTTACCTGCGGTGATGCGGATGGGCATCGATTCTCGCACTTTCATGCATTGGACGGATGAGAGGAGGGTTCGTACGTTCGAGGCATGCCTGCTCTCGATACCGGGGCGTCCACCCAGCCGGTGGACGCCTCTTCGTGTCCTGCTGATACGGGTCCTGCTGATACGGGTCCTGCTGGAGGGACGGCGGAGGCCGCCGACGCGACGAAGCTGAGCCCCGGCGACCCCGGGCACGGGCGGATGCGTCTCGCGCTGTTCGCCGCCGGCCTGTCGACCTTCGCCCTGCTCTACTCCACCCAGGCGCTCCTCCCCGAGATCTCCCGCTCGCTGCACGCCGCACCCGACCAGGCGAGCTGGACCGTCTCCGGCGCGACCATCGGACTGGCCGTCGCCGTGCTGCCGCTGGCCGCGCTGTCCGAACGCTTCGGCCGGCGCCGGATGCTGACGGTCTCCATGGCGGTGGCCGTGGCGCTCGCCCTCGTCGTCCCGTTCGCCCCGAGCCTGCCGGTCCTCATCGCCCTGCGGACGCTCCAGGGCGCGGCCGTGGCCGGGGTGCCCGCCTCGGCCATGGCGTTCCTCTCCGACGAGGTACGCGGCACCCACCTGGTGGGCGCCGTCGGGCTGTTCGTGGCCGGCAACAGCGTCGGCGGGATGAGCGGGCGCATCCTCACCGGCTGGATCACCGAGGCGTGGGGCTGGCGGGCCGGACTCGGCGCCGTCGCCGTCACCTCCCTGCTGTGCGCGGTCGCCTTCCGGCTCCTGGTACCGCAGGCGCGGCACTTCACCCCCGTACCGCTGCACCCGCGCCGGGTCGCCGCGACGGTCCGCTCCCACCTGCGCAACCCGCTGCTGCTGCGGCTGTACGCGATCGGGCTGCTGTTCATGGTCGTCTTCGGCGCCGTCTACACCGTCATCGGCTACCGGCTGGTGGCCGCCCCCTTCGGGCTCTCCCAGGGCCTGGTGGGCTCCATCTTCGTCATCTACCTGGTGGGCACGGTCGCCTCGGCCACCGCCGGGCGGCTCAACGCCCGGCTGGGCCGGCGCGGAACCCTGTACCTGGGGATCGGCACCGCCTCCGCCGGCCTGCTCGTCAGCCTCGCCGACAGCCTGATCGCCGTCGTCGCCGGGCTCGTCCTGATCACGGCGGGGTTCTTCGCGGGGCACGCGGTGGCCTCGGGATCGGTGAGCCGCACCGCCACCCACGGCCCCGCGCAGGCGTCGGCCCTCTACCAGATGGCCTACTACGTGGGCAGCTCGCTGGGCGGTGCGCTGGGCGCCGCCGCGTTCGCCGCGGGCGGCTGGAGCGCGACCGTCGCGCTGGCGCTGGGCGCCATGGTGCTGGCCGGAGGGATCACGCTGTACGCGAGCCGGCGCGCGGCGGTGCCGGCACAGCCCTGAGGCACGGGCACCACGGTCGGAAGGTGCCCTCTGACTGCTCCTCTCGTTGTGCTCCCAGACGGTGTGGCGCAATCAGGAGCTGGTTTCGATGGGACAGGTCGGCAGCGGAGAAGGGCTGCCGTTGACGGCGGCGCAGACAGGCATGTGGTACGCCCAGCAACTCGACCCGGACAACCCGTGCTTCCGGGCCGCCGAGGCCCTGGAGATCCAGGGCCCGGTCGACCCGGAGCTGCTGGAGCGCGCGTTGCGGCGCACCGTCGCCGAGACGGAGGCGCTGCGCGTCCGGTTCACCACGGACGAGCGTGAGGGCGCGGCGGGGCCCGAGGAGTGCGTGCGGCAGGTCGTCGAGGACTGCGAGGACTGGCCGTTGCCTCTGGTGGACCTGCGCGGCGAGGACGACCCGGCCGCCGCCGCGCACGCCCTGATGTGGGACGACCTCGACGTGCCGGTCGACCCGCGGCGTGCGCGCGTCTTCACTTTCACGCTCCTGCGCACGGCCGACGACCGGTACACGCTCTACATGGCCATCCACCACATCGTCATGGACGGCTTCTCCATGACGCTCTTCCTGCCGCGGCTGGCGCAGATCTACACCGCCCTGGAGAGCGGGGCCCCCGTCCCCGGCAGCCCGCTCGCGCCGCTGCGCCAGGCGCTGGCCGACGAGGCCGACTACCGCGGCTCCGCACGCATGGCGCGCGACCGCGCCTACTGGGCCGAGCAGCTCGCCGCCTGGGGCACCTCGGCGCGCGCCTCACAGCACTGGCTGCGTCCGGCACGCCGCTTCGTGCGGGAGAGCGGGCACCTCGAAGCCGAGGCCGCGCGAGGCCTGCGCGCCCTGGCGCGGGGCGCCCGTACCGGACTGGCCACCGCGGCCATGGCGGCGCTGGCCCTGTACGTGGACCGGCTCGGCGACCGGGAGCACACCGACGGGGCCGCTGCGCTCGCCCCATCCGACGGCGCTGTCAGCTCCGGTGGGCCCGGGAGCCCCGGCAGCCCCGGTGGGCCCGGCAGCCCCGGCGGGCCCGGCGGGCCCGGCACCTCCGGTGACGTCATGCTCGACGTCACCGTCACCGCACGCGGCGGTGCCACCCGCGAGGTGCCGTGCATGCTCGCGAACGTGCTGCCGCTGCGGGTGCCCGCGCCCTCGGTGGGCACCGTCGAAGACCTGCTGCGGCGCACGGCGGCGCAGGCCAAGGGGCTGGTACGGCACCAGCGGTACCCCTTCTGGGACATGGTGCGGGAGCTGAAAGCCGCTCCCACCCTGGCGGGCGGCATGGCCGACTGGGGCATCAACGTCATGGTCTACGACCCGCGGGTCAGCTTCGGCCGCCACCCGGCCGTCCTGCACAACCTCTCCAACGGCCCCGTCACCGGGATGAGCGTCAACGTCTACGACCGCCCCAGCGACGGCTCCCTGCGCATCGACTTCCAGGCCGATCCCGACACCTACCCGGCCGCCGAAGTCGCCGCCCACCACGCTCGCTTCCTCTCCCTGCTGCGTACGCTCGCCACCTGCGAGGGCACCCGCCGCGTGGCGGACATCGACGTGGCGACCGCCACCGAACGCGACCAGGTGCTCGCCTGGGGCCGCGGACCCGCGCTCCCGGTCCCCACCACGCCGCTGCACGCCGAGTTCGAGACGCGCGTACGGGAGGAGCCCGACGCCGTCGCCGTCGTCTGCGGCCCCGCCGACAGCGCCGCCGTCCTCACCCGCCGCGAGCTGAACGCGCGGGCCAACCGGCTCGCGCATCTGCTCCTCGCCCGCGGCGCGGGCCCCGGCACCACGATCGCCCTCGGCCTGCCCCGCACCGAGGCCTACGCCGTCGCACTCCTCGCCGTCCTCAAGACCGGCGCCGCCTGCCTGCCCCTGGAGGCCGGACACCCGGCCGAACGCACTCGGATGATGCTCACGCAGGCGGCGCCGCTGTGCGTACTGGCCCAGGAGGAGACGGCGGCCCGCCTGCCGGGCGAGGGTACCGACGGGCCGCGGTGCGCGGTGCCCGTCGTCGTGACGGACGCCGCGCGGACGCGGCGCCTGCTCGAAACCCAGCCCACCACCGACCCCACGCCGCGCGACCTCCCCCGGGCCCCCCGCCCTGACGACGCCGCGTACCTGGCGTTCACCTCCGGAAGCACCGGCCGCCCCAAGGGCGTCGTCGTCGAACACCGGCAGCTCACCCACCTCTTCCACGACCACCTCGTCTCCCTCATCGCCCCGGCGGCGCGGGACCGCGCCGCCCGGGGCGGGGACGGCGGCAGGCTGCGTGCCGCGCTGACGGCGTCGTTCTCCTTCGACACCTCCTGGGAGGGCTGGCTGTTCCTGGCCGCGGGCCACGAGGTGCACCTGGCCGAGGACGGGGTACGGCACGACCCGGCCGCACTCGTCGCCCGGATCGAGGAATGGCGCCTCGACTTCCTGGACCTGACCCCCTCCTACCTGCGCCAACTGCTCGACGCCGGGCTCTTCGCACCGGGTAGGCACCAGCCCGGCACGCTCATGGTCGGCGGCGAGGCGCTCGACAAGGCACTGTGGCAGCGGCTGCGCGCGCTGCCCGCCACCACCGTCCTCAACTACTACGGGCCGACCGAGTGCACCGTGGACGCCGTGTGGTGCCGCCTCGACGCGCAGGGGGACGAGCCCGTCATCGGACGGCCCCAGCACAACGTCCGCGCCTACGTGCTCGACCACTGCGGGCGGCTGGCCCCGCCCGGAGCCCGCGGCGAGCTGTACCTGGGCGGCGCCCAGGTGGCGCGCGGCTACCTGGGCGCGGACGCGTTGACGGCCGAGCGCTTCGTGCCGGACC
>NZ_JASKYT010000162.1:0-14962 GCF_041028275.1 Streptomyces sp. PU-14G | reverse complement strand
CCCCCACGATTGGGGTTGTGCCGGTTGTGTTTCATAGTGTTTCGGTGGTCATAGCGTGAGGGAAACGCCCGGTTACATTCCGAACCCGGAAGCTAAGCCTTTCAGCGCCGATGGTACTGCATGCGGGAGCGTGTGGGAGAGTAGGACGCCGCCGAACTATACGTAAGGGAAAGCCCCGTTGGCACACGCCAACGGGGCTTTTTCCATTTCCGGGACTCTTTCCCGCTTCTGCGGAGCATGACGACCCAGGGGAATGAGCAGCTGCCCCCTCTTCAGTAGCCGCCAGGCAGCGCACATCACTGTGGCCCCGAGTGGCGTGACAGTGGATCCACGAGCCTTCACGCGAATCCCGTAAGCCTCCATGAAGCTGCCCGCAGGAACAACCGCCCCTCTTGCACAACCGTCCCGTTCATCGGGCCCGGGGACTCCTACGTCTTACAGTTGGCCTGCGGCTTTGAGCGCCAGGTACGTGTCGGCCAGCGCGGGAGCGAGTTGGGCTGGCGGGGCGTCCACGACAGTGACTCCGTACCGGCGTAGGCGAGCTGCGGTTTCATGTCGTTCCGCCTGAGCTTGCGCTGCGGCTGCTGCCTGGTAGACGGCGTCGAGCGTGCCGCGGGCGCGGGCCATGTCCTGGACGCGGGGGTCCGCGACAGCCGCGAGGACAACGGTGTGCCGTTGGGTGAGAAGCGGAAGGACGGGCAACAAGCCCTCCTCGACCGGGGCTCGGTCGAGGCCGGTGAATAGGACCACAAGGGACCGTTGTGGCGCCATAAGCAGGGCGGCTGATGCGAGTCCGCGAAGGTCGGTTTCGATGAGTGCCGGTTCCAGGCGGGCCATTGCGTCGACGAACGCTGGCAGCAGGTGAGGCCCGGAGCGTCCGGCGACCCGCGACCTGCTCACTCGATCGTGTGCGAGGAGATCGACCCTGTCGCCGGCGCGGGAGGCCAATGCGGCGAGGAGGAGCGCCGCATCCATGGAGATGTCGAGCCGCGGCAGGTCGCCGAGTCGTCCTGCGGAGGTCCGGCCTGTGTCGAGGACAAGCAGCACTCTGCGGTCGCGTTCGGGCCGCCACGTTCGTACGGCCACGGCCGACTGGCGGGCGGTGGCACGCCAGTCGATTGAGCGGGTGTCGTCGCCGGGGACGTACTCGCGCAGGCTGTCGAACTCGGTGCCTTCGCCGCGTGTCAGAACGCTTGTCCGGCCGTCGAGCTCGCGGAGGCGGGCCAGTTTGGCCGGGAGGTGTTTGCGGCTGTCGAAGGCCGGCAGCACGCGGATCGTCCAGGGGACGCTGTGGTGGCCTTGGCGGGCGGCAAGACCGAGCGGGCCGTACGAGCGCACGGTGATGCGCTCGGCCTCTCGGTCGCCCCGCCTGGTGGGCCGCAGGCTCGTCGTGAGGCGTCGGCGCTCTTGGGAGGGAATGCGCAGGTGATGTCGGTCGGCCTCGTGCGATGCGTCGCCCGGGTAGCAGCTTGGCGGCCAAGCGTCACGGAGATAGGCGCGCAGGGTGCGACGGGTGGGGTTGCTGACAACAAGGGAGACGGACAAGCGTTCGCCTAGTCGAACTGAGGTGTCACCGCTTCGGGTGAACACCAGCTGATTCACTGGTGCTGCCCAGGCGAGGTCGGCGACGATGGCAAGCAGCAGAGGAAGTTCGACGGCGAGCAGACCGGTCCAACTGGGTTGCACGAGTCCCACGAAGAGCGCTCCGAGGGCGGCGATGAGTGCTGTTCGTCCAGTGAGGGCCATGGGAGGGGAGCCAGCTCTCTCAGCGGGGGACCGGGACGTGGGAAAGGATCGAAGTGATCACGCTGTCCGCGGTGATGCCTTCCATCTCCGCCTCGGGGCGGAGTTGAACCCGGTGCCGGAACGTGGGTGGCGCGAAGGCTTTGACGTCGTCGGGGATGACGTAGTCCCGGCCGGTGAGCCAGGCCCAGGCGCGGGCGGTGGAGAGCAGAGCGGTGGCGCCTCGGGGTGAGACCCCGAGAGCGAGTGAGGGGGAATCGCGAGTGGCACGACAGATATCCACGATGTAACCGGTGATTTCCGGGGCCAGCGAGACGGTGGCCACAGCGGCGCGCGCTGCCCGGATCTCGGCGGCTCCGGCCACGGGCTGTACGCCCACGGCGGTCAGGTCCCTCGGGTCGAAACCGGAAGCGTGCCGTGTCAGGACGTCGATCTCGGCGTCGCGTGAGGGCAGGGGGACGTGCAGCTTCAACAGGAAGCGGTCGAGCTGTGCTTCGGGGAGAGGGTAGGTGCCCTCGTACTCGACCGGGTTCTGGGTCGCTGCGACAAGGAACGGTTCCGGCAGTGAGCGGGGCGCTCCGTCGACGGTGATCTGGTGTTCTTCCATGGCCTCCAGGAGGGCGGCCTGGGTCTTGGGTGGGGTGCGGTTGATCTCGTCGGCGAGAAGGAGGTTGGTGAAGACCGGGCCGGGCTGAAAGGAAAACTCGGCGGTGCGCGCGTCGTAGATGAGCGAGCCGGTGACGTCACTGGGCATCAGGTCAGGTGTGAACTGGACGCGCTTGGTGCCGAGTTCGAGGGCGGTGGCCAGAGTGCGGACGAGCAGTGTCTTGGCGACACCGGGCACGCCTTCCAACAGGACGTGGCCCCGGCACAGTAGCGCGATGACGAGGCCGGTGACCGCCGCGTCCTGGCCCACGACGGCCTTGGAGATTTCCTGGCGGAGTGCCTCGAGGGCGGTGCGGGCGCTGTCTGCGGAGGGGGCGCTCACGAGCGGACGTCCTTGTCTGTCGGTGGTGTGTCCGGGCTGGTGTGGTCGAGGAACCGCCGCTCCAGGCGATCGAGGTCGTCGGCGAGGGCAATCAGCGCGGCGTCGTCTCGGGGAGGGAGGCCGAAGAGGAGGAAGCGAAGGGCAGCAGACTCGGCGCGGGCGCCATCCGTGTCGGAGGAATGCCCGTTGGCCGCCTGGTCGGCCAAGGCGGGGATCAGGCTCTCGGAGCGGTGTGCCTGTGCGACAGGCACTCCGATCCGCGGGGCGAGCCGGGCACGGGTGGCGGAGCGTAGTGCGTCGGCCGCGTGGCCGCGGGCGTTGGCGCGGCGGTAGAGGCGCGCCCTGCCCTCGGTGGCCTCGGCTGCCGGCACGTGGACGGGGAGCCGCTCGGTGACGAGCGGCCCGAGTCGGCGCGCCCTCCAGAGTGCGGCGAAGGCGGCGGCGACAGCGAGCTGGAGTGCTGCCCACGACCAGCCGCTGGGCAGAAGGTCGAGGAAGCTGCGCTCCTCGCTCGGTGCGGGGCCGGCGCTGGTCGGCTCGGGGAGATACCACAGGAGCTTGGAGTGAGCTCCGAGGAGTTGCAGGGTGAGGGAGGCGTTGCCGTGCTCGTCCAGGTGTTTGTTGTAGAGGGGGTCGGGTGACCCCACGAGCACCGTGTCCCCGGCCGGTCTGGGCCCGGTCGGGTTGGGGTCGGTCGGGTTGGGGTCGGCGGGGCTGGACCGGGGCACGCGCAGGAGGGTGGCTTTGCCGTCGCGGAGGTAGCAGGAGTCGGCGTCCTCGGCGTCGGTGGTGTAGCGGAAGCCACCGAGGTCGGCGTCACCGGCACGGTGAGCGGCGGGGAGGTCGCAGGCCGGGGGCGTTGGGTTCGTGTGGACCGGGGCGGCGGTGCGAATGCCGTGGGTGAGGGCGGCCGTGGTCCGGGGGTTCGGGGCGAGGAGAAGGGTCCGGCCGCTTTTGCGCGTGGCTGCGCGAAGGCTCGTGCGCCGGTCGTCGGGGAGTGAGTCGGGGAACGGTACGACAAGCGTGGTGTCGGGCCCTACTGCGGTGCGCAACTGCGCGGGGTTGGTGAGGACCTTTGTGCGGACACCGTGCTCGGAGAGGAGGCGGGAGACGGCCTTGCTGCCGTAGGGGGCCGATGACCGGGGGTCGAGCGAGCCGTTCTCCTCGCCGGAGCGCAGAGCGGCGAGGGCGAGGGCGGTCACCGAGATGAGGGCGGCGGCCAGAAGGAGACCGCGGGCCCGGCGCCACAGGTGGCGAGCTGTCGGAGAGGTCGAGGTGGGGGCCGGGGCCGTCACGCGGGGCCCCCGCGTCGGGTCGGCGTGGAGGAGACGGGTTCGGGACTCGGGAGAGGGGGCGTGTCGAGGAGCGTGGCGTCCAGGTCGCGTAGGTCCTCGTAGGAGGCGCGGTCGGCCGGGCGGTCGGCGTACGTCACTTCGTCGAAGGCATGGGCGGCTGCGCGAAGTCGTGCGGCGTGGTGTGGCAGTGCCTGGCCTGCTTCGGCTGCGGCCTCGTCGGCGGTGCGGCCAGGGCGGGGGTCGAGCAGGGCGCGCTCTTCCAGGGAGCGGACCACGCCTCGCATGCGTTCCTGGACGGCGGCGTTCCAGTTGCCGGCGTGGGCGTGGTTTTCGGCGGCTGCCCGATGCTCTGCGGCGCTGCGCGGGCGGTCGGTGAAGAGGGCGCCGGAGTCCGTGGCCGGCTCGGGACGGAGTCTGCCCAGGCGTAGGCGGACAGAGACGAGAAGGAGGGCGACGAGGAGACAGACGGCGAGCAGACCGACCCAGCCGCCCGGGGCTGCTTCTGCGGCGGCGTTCAGCAGGTCGGAGAGGCGGTGCCACAGCCAGTCGAGGGCGCGTTGGTAGAGAGGTGGGTCGTGCTGGTGGTACTCGGGTCTGGACAGTTCGCGCTCGGCGTCCTCACGGGCGGGCAGCCGGGGGGTGGTGACGGGGACGTCGTGATCACCGTGTACCACCGCGCCCACCGCTTGGCGGAGCGCGGCGGTGTGGAGCGGCAGGCCGCTTGTGATGCCCCCCGGCATGACCTCAGCTTCCCGGTGCGGGCGGCTCGGTGTCGCGGCGCTCGTAGCCGGGGACGCCTGCGGCGCGGGCCAGTTCGAGGTCGAGCGCCTCGCGGCGGATGCGCTGGTCGAGATAGAGGAGCGCTGTGATGCCGGCGTTGAGGGGGAGGGAGAGGGTCGAGGCCACGACGGACCCGATGCCGTTGATGATCAGCGCTGTCCAGCCGGTTGCGGCTGCGGTGTCGGTGAGTGTCGCTCCTCCGCTCACGAGGGCGGAGAGTGCGGTGGCCGGAATCGAGATGACGAAGGAGATAGCGGTGACCAGGACGAATGCCAGGAGCTGAATGCCCAGGATGCGCCACCAACTGCCACTGACAAGCTTGCCTGAGCGGCGCATCGCGGCGATCAGTCCCTGCTTCTCCAGCATCAGTGCGGGCGGTGCGAGGCAGAAGCGGACCCACATCCAGACGGCGGCGACGATGCCGCCAAGGAAACCGAAGAAGAGCAGGATGATCGCCAGGCTGCTTACGCCGGCGAACGAGGCGAGGAGGCCAGGGAGCAAGCAGACCAGCATGGCCGCGGAGACCAGGAGGGGGATGAGGACCAGCAGGCCGAGCAGGCGCAGCAGCTGAGGGCGGGAGTCGCGCCAGGCTTCGCTCAGTGTGACGGAGCGGCCGAGGACCGCCCGGCTGACGACGACGGTCAGCATCGCGGTGGCGATCACGCTGCCCAGCATGCCGACGACGGCGACGACGGCGAGGCTGCTGAGCACACCGCTGAAGGCGTTGTTCAGGTCGTCCAGGCTGGGGTTGTCGTTGTTGGCGAGGGCGTCGAGTTCGCTGGTGTTGTTGAGCCAGAGGCCCATGACGAGGGCGGCGACCACTTCGGTGATGACTGCGACGGCGAGGGAGATGCCGAGGACAGTGCGCCAGTGTGCCCGCATGGTGCTGACCGAGCCGTCGAGGACTTCGCCCACGCCGAGGGGGCGCAGGGGAACGACGCCGGGCTTGGGCGCCTGGGGCTGTTGGGCCCAGCCGGGGTGCCAGCCGGGCTGGTGCCAACCGGGGCCGCCGGGCGGTGGCGGGGTGGGACCCCATCCGTGACCTCGGGGCTGTCCGTGCCCGGCTTGCGGTCCTTGTCCTGTGGCGGGAGTTCCGCCCTGGCTGCCCCAGGTCCAGCTGTGCGGGGCGGCCGGAGGCTGCTCGGGGGCCCAGTTGGGAGGGCGCTGGTTTGTGGGCTCGCTCGGCGAGGACTGTGGCGTGGCTTGGGAGGTGGTGTGCTCCGTGTCGTCACCCGGGGTGCCCTGGGCCTTCTCGGCCTCCGTTCCGGCGCCTTTCTCGGCGGGGGCCGCGGCGGCGGGGTCGGGTTCGGGCGAGGAGGGTCCGGGCGCAGCCCAGCCCGGGGAGTCGTTCACGTGAGGTCACCTCGTGTGGGTAGTCCCGTGCCTGGTTGGCTGCCCATCGTGCCACGGGCCGGGGCGCCGGGGGCCAGGCGGGAGCGGCCCATGCCCTTCAAGTGGCCTGCGCTGAGAGGGCAGACTGGGCGGATGGCTGAAGAGCGTGTGCCCGTGATCCGTTACGAGGAGTCGCCGGAGGGTCCCGCCGTGGTACTCCTCGACCAGAGGCGGCTCCCGCGCGAGGAGACGGAGTTGGTGTGCACGGATGTGCCGGCTCTGGTGGATGCCATCCAGTCGCTGGCGGTGCGGGGTGCGCCGTTGCTCGGGATCACCGGTGCCTATGGGGTCGCGCTGGCCGCGGCGCGTGGGTTCGACGTGGCGGACGCGGCGGAGCAATTGGCGCATGCGCGGCCGACGGCGGTGAACCTCGCGTACGGCGCCCGCCGTGTGGAGGCGGCGTATCGGGAGGCGGAGCGCTCGGGCGAGGGGGCGGGGGCTGCGGCTGTGCGTGCGTTGGCTCAGGCGCGGGCGCTGCACCGGGAGGACGCCGAGGGCAGTGACCGGCTGGCCGGGCATGGGCGTGCGCTGCTGGAGGAGCTCGTGCCCGGTGACGGGTTGCGGATCCTGACGCACTGCAACACGGGGACGCTGGTCTCCGGCGGGAACGGTACGGCGCTGGCCGTCGTCAAGGCGGTGCACCGGGCCGGCGGGTTGCGGCGGCTGTGGGTGGGGGAGACGCGGCCACTGCTGCAGGGAGCGCGGTTGACGGCGTACGAGGCGGCGAAGGCGGGGATGGTCTACAGCGTCCTGACCGACAGTGCGGCCGGTTCGTTGTTCGCGTCGGGTGAGGTGGACGCGGTGCTGGTGGGGGCCGACCGGATTGCCGCGGACGGCTCGGTGGCGAACAAGGTGGGAACGTATCCGCTGGCGGTGCTGGCGAGACACCACGGGGTGCCGTTCGTGGTGGTGGCTCCGGTGACGACGATCGATCCGGCTACTGCTTCGGGGGGTGACATCGAGGTCGAGCAGCGTGCCGCGCACGAGGTGACCGAGGGGCCGTGGGGCAGGAGTGGCCTTTCGGGGGTGGAGAAAGAGGAGGGGCGGGCTCTGGCTCCCGTGGGAGCTCAGGCATACAATCCGGCGTTCGATGTGACGCCGTCCGAACTGGTCACCGCCGTGGTGACGGACGAAGGGGTGGCTTCTCCGGTGACGTCTGAGCGCCTCGCGGAGCTGTGTTCCGCGTCACGAAGGCAGGCGTCGCGATCGGCTGATGGGATGATGAGGTCATGAAGGGACGCGTCCTTGTCGTCGACGACGACACCGCACTGGCAGAGATGCTCGGCATTGTGCTGCGCGGAGAAGGCTTCGAACCGTCGTTCGTCGCGGATGGTGACAAGGCGCTTGCCGCCTTCCGGGAGACCAAGCCGGATCTGGTGCTGCTCGACCTGATGCTGCCCGGTCGGGACGGTATCGAGGTGTGCCGGCTGATCCGGGCGGAGTCCGGGGTGCCGGTGGTCATGCTCACGGCCAAGACCGACACGGTCGATGTGGTGGTCGGGCTGGAGTCCGGTGCGGACGACTACATCGTCAAGCCGTTCAAGCCGAAGGAGCTGGTGGCGCGGATCAGGGCCCGGCTGCGCCGGTCCGAGGAGCCGGCGCCGGAGCAGTTGGCGATCGGCGATCTGGTGATCGACGTGGCGGGGCATTCGGTCAAGCGGGACGGGCGGTCCATAGCCCTGACCCCGCTCGAGTTCGATCTTCTGGTGGCGCTGGCGCGCAAGCCGTGGCAGGTCTTCACGCGCGAGGTGCTGCTGGAGCAGGTGTGGGGGTACCGGCACGCGGCGGACACCCGGCTGGTGAACGTGCACGTGCAGCGGCTGCGTTCCAAGGTCGAGAGGGACCCGGAGCGGCCGGAGATCGTGGTGACCGTGCGCGGTGTCGGATACAAGGCCGGGCCCAGCTGAGATGACCCGCAATTCCTCGGCTCCGCCTCGCGCCGGTGGCGGACGGAGCACGGGGCGGGAGTCCGATATTTCCAAATTCGGGCGTTTGTGGCGAAGTGGTGTCCTGTTCTCGGACGGGCTGCTGCCGGAGGGCGCGACGGGTCCTGGCGCACGCCCCATGGTGCGCTTCTTCGTGCGGTGGGTCCGCAGGCCGCTGCTGCCGGTCATGCGGCTGTGGCGACGCAACATCCAGCTACGGGTGGTGGTGGCCACTCTGCTGCTCTCTCTCGGCGTGGTGCTGCTGCTGGGGCTTGTCGTCATCGGCCAGGTACGCAACGGTCTGCTGGAGGCCAAGGAGAAGACGGCGCAGAGTCAGGCGTCCGGCGGCTTCGCCGCAGCCGAACACATGGCCGACAGTGCGGGCGCCGGGCCCGGTGGCACCGTGATCGACAACGGCGTCCGTGGCGGTCGGGGTACCCAGAATTCGAGCACGTGGTTGAACAACCTGGTCGAGCAGCTGGCCAGTGGCGGCCAGGGCGTCTACTCGGTCGTGGCGCTCGGTTCCGAGAACGACGAGTCGCCGTTCCTGGGCAACAGCGCGACCACGACCCGGGGCCCGCGCTCCACCGGCGACATCCGCCCTGAGGACAGCGTCCCCGCTGATCTGCGCAAGGCTCTGGACGACGAGCCCGGCCCCCACCGCCGTTACGCCCGGGTCTACCACCAGGACCGCAGCAGCGACCCGGCGCTGATCGTCGGCAAGCGTCTCAACGACGCGCGGGGCAATCCCTACCAGCTCTACTACGTCTTCCCCTTCACCCAGGAAGAGGAGTCGCTGAGCCTGGTCAAGGGGACGCTGGCCACTGCGGGGGTGTTCGTGGTCGTTCTGCTGGGGGCGATCGCGTGGCTGGTGGTGCGGCAGGTGGTGACGCCGGTGCGGATGGCCGCGGGAATCTCCGAGCGGCTGGCGGCCGGGCGGCTCCAGGAGCGGATGAAGGTCACCGGCGAGGACGACATCGCACGTCTGGGCGAGTCGTTCAACAAGATGGCGCAGAACCTCCAGAACAAGATCCAGCAACTGGAGGAGCTTTCCCGGATGCAGCGTCGGTTCGTCTCGGACGTCTCGCACGAGTTGCGGACGCCGCTGACGACGGTGCGGATGGCGGCCGACGTCATCCATGAGGCGCGCGAGGACTTCGACCCGGCGACGGCGCGGTCGGCCGAACTGCTGCTCGGGCAGCTGGACCGGTTCGAGTCGCTGCTGGGTGACCTGCTGGAGATCAGCAGGTTCGACGCCGGTGCGGCCAACCTGGAGGCCGGCCCCGTCGATCTGCGGGACGTGGTTCACCGGGTCGTCGAGGGCTGCGAGCCGCTCGCCGAGCGGAAGGGCGGGCGGATCCTCGTGCGCGGTGACGAGCAGCCGGTGGTCGCGGAAGTGGACAGCCGCAGGATCGAGCGGGTGCTGCGCAATCTCGTGGGCAACGCCGTCGAGCACGGTGAGGGCCGCGATGTCGTGGTGCGGCTCGCGACCGGGGGCGGTGCCGTGGCGGTGGCGGTGCGTGACTACGGGGTCGGCCTCAAGAAGGGCGAAGCGGAGCGCGTCTTCAACCGCTTCTGGCGGGCCGACCCGGCCCGGGCCAGGACCACGGGCGGCACAGGTCTCGGCCTGTCCATCGCGCTGGAGGACGCGCGGCTGCACGGCGGATGGCTGCGCGCGTGGGGCGAGCAGGGGAACGGCTCGCAGTTCCTGCTCGTGGTGCCCTGCACCGCGGGGGAGCCGCTGCGCGGATCGCCGTTGCGGCTGGAGCCGGAGGACTCCCGGCGCAGGAAAGAGCTCGCAACCGCTGGTTCAGCGCCGTCCCCGGTGCCGGCCGCGGCGCTGCCGGGTGGCGGAGGCGCTGCGAACAGCCGGCGGCCGAGTGGGGCACGAGCGGGTGAGGCACGGCCGGGTGAGGCACGGCCGGGCGAGGCAGGAACGGGAGGGGAGCGCGGATGAGGGGCGAGCGCCGTTCGCAGCGACTGGGCGCCGCTTCACGCGCTCCACGCCGTTCACGGGCTCTGGCGCGCCGTGCGCGTGCGCTGCTGGTGCCGGCGGTGTGCGCCGTGCTGCTGGCCGGGTGCGCGTCCATGCCGGACGACGGAAGCGTCGACCAGGTCGACTCCTCCAGTCGCGCCGAGGCGGACTCCCAGGTGAGGGTCTACAGCGTCAGTCCGCAGAAGGGCGAGTCGCCGACGCAGATCGTGCGGGGTTTCCTGGAGGCCACGACCAGTGACGAGGCGACCTTTCCCACTGCGCGGGAGTATCTGACGCCCAGGATGGCGCGCGACTGGGACCCGTTCGCGTCGACGACCGTACTGTCGGACGGTCCGAGCGCACGCAAGGCGCCGCGCAGCAGAGCGATCGCCGCGGACGGCTACTCCGTCGAGATCTCCGGTACGCGTATGGCGGAGGTCGACAGCAAGCACGCCTACTCGCCCTCCCAGGGCGACTACAGCGAGGTCTTCCACCTGACGAAGGTGGACAAGCAGTGGCGTATCGACCAGATGCCGGACGGTCTCCTGCTGGGCGAGTCCGACTTCCAGCGCATCTACCGGCCCGTCAACACGTACTACTACGCGCAGCTGGGCCCGGACGCCGATTCGATCACGGACGGACAGAGTGTGCTCGTCGCTGATCCCGTCTATCTGCGGCGCCGTATCAACCCGGTCACCGAAACCGTCTCCGCGTTGCTGCAGGGGCCGTCCGGCTGGCTCGATCCGGTCGTCACCTCCTCCTTCCCGCGCGGTACGCGCCTGGCACCGCGCCAGCACCTGTCGCTGAACGACTCGGGGGTGCTCAGAGTGCAGTTGAACGCGCGGGGAGCAACCGCCGGGGTGGCCCGATGCGGGCGCATGGCGGCACAAGTCCTGTATGCCGTACAGGACCAGGCCTCCGCGAAGGTCAGCAAGGTCGAGCTGGCCGGCCCCACCGATCGCGAACTGTGCACCCGCACACGGGAGCAGGTCGCCCCGTACCAGCCGGGACGGCTCAACGGGAGCGCGAAGAAGGCGTACTTCATCGACGAGGACCACCGGGTCGCCGCCTTCCAGCGCAAGGAGTCGCCACATCCCGTGCCGGGGCCGCTGGGCAGCGGCCACGTCGAGATGGGGGCCGTCGCGGTCAACCGGATCGAGAGCGAGGGAGCGGCCGTCTCGCGCGGCCGTCGCGCGCTGTACGTCGCTTCGCTGGACGGCAGCGCCTCCACCGTGCTCGGCGACCCGGTGCTCACCAGCAAGGCCGCACACGAGAAGGACAGGCTGACGGCGCCGAGTTGGGACGGCCTGGGCGACCTGTGGGTCGCGGACCGGGATCCGGACAAGCGGCGACTGCTGCGGTTGCGCGGCGGCAAGGACGAGCCGGACGAGGTGCGGGTACCTGACCTGGACGAGGACGAGCGGATCGAGTCGCTGCGGATCGCCTCGGACGGAGTGCGGATCGCGCTGCGGGTACGGGAGCAGGACGGACACACCTCGCTGCAACTGGGACGGGTGGTGCGCGAAGGGACCGCGAAGGAGCCGAAGCTGACCGTCGAACAACTGCGTCCGATCGCACCGCACCTGGAGGACGTCTCCGCGGCGTCCTGGGCGGGCGGCAGCCGGCTCGTGGTGGTGGGGCGCGAGTCGGGCAGCGTGCAGCAGGTGCAGTACATGGAGACGGACGGCTCGATCTCGGACCAGCCGGCGCTACCCGGTATCAACGACGTGACGGGCGTGGCCGCTTCGGAGGACGAGAACAAGCCGCTGCTCGCCGACTCCGAGGACGGCATCGTGCGGCTGCCCCCTGACGCGAACTGGAAGATGCTCACAGAGACCGGATCCGCACCGGCCTACCCGGGATGAGCCTCGCCCGCACGGTCTGACTCGATCAGACTGCCCCTCTGCCCCTGCCTCTGCCCCTGGCCTGGTGGTCTGGTCTGGTCTGGTCTGGTCTGGTCTGGCCCCGCCCTGACCTGCTGCGATTCTTCGCCGCCCCTCAGGCGTTCGAGTGCGAAGTCGGATCTCGGACGCCGGATCCGGGAGTTATCCACAGGGCTGGTGGCGTCGTGCCCGTGCTGCCACAGTGGAGGCCATGCGGGAGACATGGCAGAGCCTCCCGCGGGAAATCGCAGGTCTGGTGCTTCCCATGGGGTGTGCCGGGTGCGGTCGTCCGCGCGAGCGGGACCGCTTGTGCGAAGAGTGCAGCAGCGTGCTGAAGGGCGCGGTGCCGCGGCGGGTGTGGCCCTCGCGCGTACCGTCCGGGCTGCCTCGGGTGTACGGAGCGCTCACGTACACCGGCGGGGTGCGGGCCGCGCTGCTCGCTCACAAGGAGCGCGGTGCCCTCGGGCTGGCCGCGCCACTGGGGACGGTGCTGGCCCGCGCCGTCCGCCTGGCCGCGAACGCACCGCAGGCCGCCCCGGCCGCCTCCGTGGGGCTCGCCGAACCCGCTCCCGCCGCCTCCGCAGGGCGCGGGCCGTCCTCCCGGGGTGGCGGCCTCTCCCGCGGGCGCGAGCGCGGGCGCGGGGCGCCGGTCACGCTCGTCCCGGTGCCCTCAGCGCGCCGGGCTGTCGCGGGACGGGGGCACGACCCGGTACGGCGCCTGGCGCGGGAGGCCGCGCGGACGCTCAGGAGGGAGGGCATGGCCGTCCGGGTGCTGCCTGTGCTGCGCCAGCGACGCTGGGTCGTCGACCAGGCGGGGCTGACGGCAGCGCAACGGACCGCGAATCTTGCGGGAGCACTGGAGCCGGCGCCAGCCGGGGCCCGGCTGCTGGGTGCGGGGCGGGTGGTGCTGGTGGACGATGTGATGACAACGGGCGCCTCGCTGGCAGAAGCGGCCAGAGCCCTGGGAGGAGTGGGCTCGGCCGCGGTGCTGGCGGTGCGCGCGGACAAGTGAACCGAGCACGATAAGTCGCGCACGGTAACCGATTGGGCATCTGCTGGAACTACCAGATTGAGATCGTCGTTGCAGGTGATACGAGGGATGACTCGCCTGATCGGAGGTACGTGCCAGTAGGGGGTGCCGAGCATCCCCCGGTGGAGGTACGTTCGGATTGGGTGGCGATCTTCCCTTCGGGGGAGAAGGAGGTGAAACTCGCAAGCCGACCTCGAGCCGGAGAGCCATCGGCAAGAGGGCCGACCTCCGGCGTCAGTGCACCAAGGACGCTCCGCACCGAGTGTCGCGGACCGTCCGGGAACGGAGTTCTGCGTGGACATCGTCGTCAAGGGCCGTAAGACAGAGGTGCCCGACCGGTTCCGCAAGCACGTGGCCGAGAAGCTGGAAAAGGTCAGGAAGCTCGACGGCAAGGTGATCAACCTTGAGGTCGAGGTGGCCAAGGAGCACAACCCCCGGCAGGCCGACCGTTCCGACAGGGTGGAGATCACCCTGCGTACGCGTGGACCGGTCATCCGAGCGGAGGCAGCCGCCTCCGACCCGTACGCGGCATTGGACCTGGCCTCCAGCAAGCTGGAAGCCAGGATGCGCAAGCAGGCCGACAAACGCCGCGTCCACCGTGGCGGAAGCCGCGCACCGATGAGTGTGGCGGCGGCGACCGCCCATCTCGCCTCGGAACTCAACGGAGAACTCGAAGGGGCCGCCGGGTCGGTGGCCGCTCCCCCTCAGGCCGACGGCCAGCCCGCGGTCACCAGGGTGGGGTCCCTGGAAGTCCAGGGGGAAGGGCCGCTCATCGTGCGGGAGAAGACGCACGCGGCGGCGCCCATGACGCTTGACCAAGCGCTCTACGAGATGGAGTTGGTGGGTCACGACTTCTACCTGTTCATCGACTCCGAGACCAAGCAGCCGAGCGTCGTCTACCGTCGGCACGGTTACGACTACGGCGTGATTCATCTGGAGCCGGATCCGTTCGTCGAGGAGCCGCCGCCCGGCGCGGGCGGAGCGCTCAGCGGCTGACGACGGCGCAGGACGGCCGGCACAGCCCTGCGAGTCACCGGCTTGATGTTCGCGCCCCCGGCAGGTCATGGGAACCCGGCCGGGGGCGCCGACGTGAGTAACATCAAGACCCGCACCAACCTCCTTTCTCCGTAGCGGGGTTGGTGGCGAGACAGGGTGCAGGGGGAGGAACGATGGTGGACAGCTTCGGGCCCGTGATGCCCATGCCCGATGCACACCCGGGTCCGGTGGCCGAGGCGGACCCGCCCGCACGGGAACGGTGCCAGGAGCCGATCAGGGTGCTGGTCGTCGACGACCACGAGCTCTTTCGCCGGGGGCTGGAGATCGTCCTGGCGCAGGAGGAGGACATCGAGGTCGTCGGGGAGGCCGGGGACGGGGCCGAGGCGGTGGACAAGGCGGCCGACCTGCTGCCGGACATCGTGCTGATGGATGTGCGCATGCCCAAGCGAGGCGGTATCGAGGCCTGCACCTCCATCAAGGAGGTGGCGCCCAGCGCCCGCATCATCATGCTGACGATCAGCGACGAGGAGGCCGACCTCTACGACGCGATCAAGGCGGGAGCCACCGGCTATCTCCTCAAGGAGATCTCCACGGACGAGGTCTCCGCCGCCATCCGGGCCGTGGCCGACGGGCAGTCGCAGATCAGCCCCTCGATGGCGGCCAAGCTGCTCACCGAGTTCAAGTCGATGATCCAGCGGACGGACGAGAGCAAGCTCGTGCCCGCGCCGAAGCTCACCGACCGGGAGCTGGAGGTCCTCAAGCTGGTGGCGACCGGGATGAACAACCGCGACATCGCCAAAGAGCTGTTCATCAGCGAGAACACCGTCAAGAACCACGTGCGCAACATCCTGGAGAAGCTCCAGCTGCACTCCCGCATGGAAGCCGTCGTCTATGCGATGCGAGAGAAGATCCTGGAGATCCGCTGAGCGGGCCGGCGGGCCGGTGGGCCGGTGGG
>NZ_JASKYT010000161.1:0-14426 GCF_041028275.1 Streptomyces sp. PU-14G | reverse complement strand
CCACACAGGTGGCGGGCCCTCTCCGTAGTCGTCGGTCAGCCCTGCGCGGCAGCCCGCGCCTCGCGGCGGTTGTCGCGGAAGGCGTTCACCCGCCGCGCCGTCGCGAACAGCGGGATCACGGCTCCGAGGACGACCTGGAGCGCGCACCCGGTCTGGAGCAGCAGCTCACCGCCGGGGGCGTCGAACGCCCAGGAGGCCAGCAGGCCCATGCTGAGCACGATCCAGCAGAGCATGGCCACCGCGAGCCGTCCGCGCGGCTTGGGGTACTCGACGCGGCTGACCATCAGCCACGCGACGCCCAGGATGCCCAGCGCGGTGGGCATGAACGGCAGCTCCAGCAGCACGATCGAGATGACGGTCAGCGCGCCGAAAGGCCCTGGCATGCCCTGGAACATCCCGTTCCGCATGGGCACGCAGGAGAACCGGGCAAGCCGCAGCACCACCGCCAGCAGCACCACGATCGCGGCGACCACCGAGACCCGCTGGTTGGCGTCGTTGGCGACCATGCCCCACACGGCCACGAAGTAGGCGGGGGCGAGACCGAAGCTGATCAGGTCGGAGAGGTTGTCCAGCTCGGCGCCCATGGCCGAGCTGCGCAGCTTGCGCGCGACCAGACCGTCGAAGAGGTCGAAGACGGCCGCCATCAGCATCAGCACCACGGCCGTGGCCGCGCTGTGCCGGGCCATGCCGCCGTCCTCGCTGCCCGTCAGGTGCGGGATCAGGACGCCGGTGGTGGTGAAGTACACCGCCATGAAGCCGCAGGTGGCGTTGCCCAGCGTCAGGGTGTCCGCGATCGACAGGCGGGTCGAGAGCGGCATCTCGTCGTCGGCGTCGTCCTCGAAGTCGTCCGCGGCGAAGTCGTCCGCGAAGTCGGAGTCCCGCTCGGCGGTGCGCTCGGCGCCCGGGGCCCAGGTGGGCTGTGCGTCGGGATCAATCACGGTCAAGGCGAGTCACCCCCGCTGTCGTGGCCTGGCCGACCTCCACGGCGGCCTCTACCCCCTTGGGGAGGTAGACGTCGACCCGGGAGCCGAACCTGATCAGCCCGAGACGTTCACCCTGCTCGACCTTGGCGCCGCTGGGCAGGTAGGGCACGATGCGCCGGGCGACGGCGCCGGCGATCTGCACCATCTCGATGTCGCCGAGCTCCGTGTCGAAGTGCCAGACGACGCGTTCGTTGTTCTCGCTCTCCTTGTTGAACGCCGGAACGTAACCGCCGGGGATGTGCTCGACGGACGTCACCGTGCCGGCCAGCGGGGCGCGGTTGACGTGGACGTTCAGCGGGCTCATGAAGACGGCGACACGGGTACGGCCGTCCTCCCACGGCATGATGCTCTGCACCACGCCGTCGGCCGGGGAGATCACCCGGCCCTGGCCGATTTCCCGCTCCGGGTCGCGGAAGAACCACAGCATCCCGGCTGCGAGCGCCGTGGCCGGGACGGCGACCAGCCTGGCGCGCGGCGACTTGCGCGCGCGCGCCAGGCTGAGGGCCGCTGTCGCGACGGTCGGCACGAGCCACGGCGAGGCTCCGCGCGCGAGGCGCACGCGGGGCGCGCCGCTCGCGCCGGAAGCCGGTCCCGGCAAGGGTGAGCCGCTGGGTGCAGTGGTAGGGCTGTGGGGCATGAATGACCTTCGTAGCGGAGGGAGCCGCTTAGGAGACAGGGGACGGCGGCTTTCCCGGGATGCTATCGGTTTCTGAGGGCAACTGGGCAAGCCAGCGGGCCAGTCAGTGGCCGAAGTCCCGGGGCGGGGTGTGATCTTGATCCCCAAGAAAACCCCCCGAAAGGGACATTCAGCCCTGAGTGCGGTACTCCTCCAGCAGTCGCCGGCCCACGATCATTTTCTGGATCTCTGCCGTTCCTTCGCCGATCAGGAGCATCGGCGCTTCCCGGTAGAGCCGCTCGATCTCGTATTCCTTACTGAAACCGTACCCGCCGTGTATGCGGAAGGAGTCCTCGACGACCTCCTTGCAGTACTCGGATGCGAGATATTTGGCCATCCCCGCCTCCAGGTCGTTGCGTTGGCCCGAGTCCTTCTTGCGGGCGGCGCCGACCATCAAGGCGTGTGCCGCCTCGACCTTGGTGGCCATCTCGGCCAATTTGAACTGAATGGCCTGATGCCCGGCGATCGGCTTGCCAAACGTGTGACGCTGCTGTGCGTAGTCGATACCGAGCTCGAATGCACGCTGCGCGACACCGCAGCCACGTGCGGCGACATTCACCCGGCCGACTTCCACCCCGTCCATCATCTGGTAAAAACCGCGTCCTGTGGTGCCGCCGAGTACGCGATCGGCCGGAACGCGCAGACCGTCCATGACGAGCTCGGTGGTGTCGACCCCTTTGTAGCCCATCTTCTCGATCTTGCCGGGGATGGTGAGGCCCGGCTTGACCTGGCCGAATCCCGGTTCCTTCTCCACCAGGAACGTCGTCATGGACTTGTGCGGAGCCGTCCCCTGCGGATGGCCCTCGTCCGTCCGGCACAACACCGCCACCAGCGTGGAGGAGGCCCCGTTGGTCAGCCACATCTTCTGCCCGGTCAGCAGGAAGTCGCCGGACTCGTCGTCGGCCCGCACGCCCTTGGAGGAGATGGCCGAGACATCCGAACCCAGACTGGGTTCCGACATCGAGAAAGCCCCGCGGACCTCGCCCGCCGCCATCCGCGGCAGAAAGTGGTCCTTCTGCTCCTGGGTGCCGTGGCGCCCCAGCATGTAGGCCACGATGAAGTGCGTGTTGATGATGCCCGACACGCTCATCCAGCCGCGGGCGATCTCCTCCACGCAGAGCGCGTAGGTGAGCAGCGACTCGCCGAGTCCGCCGTACTCCTCGGGGATCATCAGCCCGAAGACGCCCAGCTCTTTGAGGCCCGCCACGATCTCGTCCGGATACGCGTCCGCGTGTTCGAGTTCCGTGGCCACCGGAATGATCTCTTTGTCGACGAAGTCGCGAACCGTCGAGACGATTTCCCGCTGTATCTCCGTCAGGCCTTCCGTCTGCGCCAGACGCCCCATGTCACTTACCGCCCTTCGGCGCCGGCTCGGCCAACTCGGGACGGCCCGGCTGTTCCCCGCCGCGTGCGGCGATGTAAGCCCCGGTCGGCACCATCACCTTCCGCCGGAAGACGCACACGAGCGTGCCGTCCTGCTTGTAGCCCTTGGTCTCGACGGACACGATGCCCCGGTCGCTCTTCGACCTCGACGGCGTCTTGTCCAGCACCGTCGTCTCGCCGTACAGGGTGTCGCCGTGGAAGGTCGGGGCGACGTGCTTGAGTGACTCGATCTCCAGATTGGCGAGGGCCTTCCCCGACACGTCCGGCACCGACATGCCCAGCAGCAGGGAGTACACGTAGTTGCCGACCACCACGTTCTCGCCGAAGTCCGTCGTCGAGCCGGCGTAGTGGCGATCCAGGTGGAGCGGGTGGTGGTTCATGGTGAGCAGGCAGAAGAGATGGTCGTCGTACTCGGTGACGGTCTTGCCCGGCCAGTGCTTGTAGGTGTCGCCCACCGTGAACTCTTCGAAAGTGCGGCCGAACTGCATCTCATGCCTCCTCAGGGGTGAAGGAGGTGGTGCGCTTCATGCCCGCGGCCCGGCCCTTGCCGGAGACGACCAGCGCCATCTTGCGGCTGGCCTCGTCGATCATCTCGTCGCCGAGCATCGCCGAGCCCTTCTTTCCGCCCGCTTCCGAGGTGCAGTAGGCGTACGCGTCGAGGATCATCTCCGCGTGGTCGTAGTCCTCCTGGGAGGGCGCGAAGACCTCGTTGGAGGCCTCGACCTGGCCCGGGTGCAGCACCCACTTGCCGTCGAAGCCGAGCGCCGCCGCCCGCTGGGCGACCTTGCGGTAGCCCTCCACGTCGCGGATCTGGAGGTAGGGCCCGTCGATGGCCTGGAGGTTGTGGGTGCGGGCCGCCATCAGGATGCGCATCAGGATGTAGTGGTAGGCGTCGGCCGGGTAGCCGGGCGGCTGCTCGCCGACGACCAGCGACTTCATGTTGATGGAGGCCATGAAGTCGGCGGGCCCGAAGACGATGGTCTCCATCCGGGGCGAGGCCGCGGCGATCTCGTCGACGTTCACCAGGCCCTTGGCGTTCTCGATCTGCGCCTCGATGCCGATGCGCCCGACCTGGAGGCCCATCGTCTTCTCGATCTGCGTCAGCAGCATGTCCAGCGCCTGGACCTGCGCCGCGTCCTGCACCTTCGGCAGCATCACGCAGTCCAGCTCGGCACCGGCGCCCTCCACGACGGTGACCACGTCGCGGTACGTCCACTCGGTCGTCCAATCGTTGACGCGGACGACCCGCGTCTTGCCGCTCCAGTCGCCCTCGTTGAGGAACTTCACGATGGTGTGCCGTGCCTCGGGCTTGGCCAGCGGCGCGCACGCGTCCTCCAGGTCGAGGAAGACCTGGTCGGCGGCCAGACCCTGGGCCTTCTCCAGGAACCGCGGGTTGCTGCCGGGCACCGCCAGGCAGGAGCGGCGCGGACGGAGCGCACGCTGCTGGTTCTCGCTGCTCACTTAGCTGACCTCCACAGTCTCTCGCCGGCCGGACGTGGCGACGTGGCTTCCGTCGGCGCCGCTCGTTCGGTCGCTTTCTTCGAGCTTGTTCCGTGTCCTGATCTGGTCGACGATACGGCCGATGATCTCGGTGATCCCGAAGTCCTTCGGGGTGAAGACGGCGGCGACACCGGCCTCGATCAGCGCCCGCGCGTCCGCCGACGGAATGATCCCGCCCACGATCACGGGGACGTCACTCGCGCCCGCCGTCCGCATCCGCTCCAGCACGTCGGGCACCAGTTCGGCGTGCGAGCCGGAGAGGATGGACAGACCCACGCAGTGCACGTCCTCGGCGAGCGCCGCCGCGACGATCTCCTCGGGCGTGAGCCTGATGCCCTGGTAGACCACCTCGAAGCCCGCGTCCCTGGCCCGCACGGCGATCTGTTCGGCCCCGTTGCTGTGGCCGTCGAGCCCGGGCTTGCCCACCAGCAGCCGCAGCTTCCCGACGCCGAGCTCCTCGGCGGTGCGCTCCACCTTCGCCCGGACCCCGGCCAGCTCGGAGCCCTCCTCGGCGCCGACCGCCACCGGCGCCGAGGAGACGCCCGTCGGCGCCCGGAACTCGCCGAAGACCTCGCGCAGCGCCCCCGCCCACTCGCCGGTGGTCACCCCCGCGCGGGCGCACTCCAAGGTGGCCTCCATGAGGTTCGTCTCGCAGGACGCCGCCTCGCGCAGCTCCGCCAGGGCCTGTTCGGCGCTCGGGTACAGCCCGGGATCGCGGGTGCCCTCGCGCCAGAACGGCTCGTCCCGGGACGCGCGCCAGCGTTCCACGGCCGCCACCGTCGCCGCCTCACCGGCCGGGTCCACCGTCAGGATCGCGGTGTCCAGGTCGGCGGTCAGCGGGCTCGGCTCGCTCGACTCGTAGCAGTTGACGCCGACGATCCGCTCGTCGCCCGACTCG
This sequence comes from Streptomyces sp. PU-14G, assembly GCF_041028275.1. NCBI lineage: Bacteria > Bacillati > Actinomycetota > Actinomycetes > Kitasatosporales > Streptomycetaceae > Streptomyces > Streptomyces sp. PU-14G. Next base: position 8,986 of record NZ_JASKYT010000161.1, on the reverse strand, counting down.
ATCCGGGCCCGGCGCTCGGCGTGCGAGGCGACGAGCTGGGACTTGAGGTAGCCCGACTCGACGGCCGCCATCACCCCGCCCATCTGCTCGATGCGCTCCATCTCGGCCAGCGACTGCTCGACGAGCGCCTCCACCCGCTTCTCGATCACGTGCGACCCGGCGAAGATGTCCTCGTACTCCAGCAGGTCGCTCTCGTGCGCCAGCACCTGCTGGATGCGCAGCGACCACTGCTGGTCCCAGGGGCGGGGCAGGCCCAGCGCCTCGTTCCAGGCCGGGAGCTGCACAGCGCGGGCGCGGGCGTCCTTGGAGAGGGTGACGGCCAGCATCTCCAGTACGATGCGCTGCACGTTGTTCTCGGGCTGCGCCTCGGTCAGGCCGAGCGAGTTGACCTGCACGCCGTAGCGGAAGCGGCGCTGCCCGGCGTCGGTGATCCCGTAGCGCTCCGCGGTGATCCGGTCCCAGATGCGGGTGAAGGCCCGCATCTTGCACATCTCCTCCACGAACCGGACGCCCGCGTTCACGAAGAACGAGATCCGCGCGACCACCTGGCCGAACTCCTCGGGCGGCACCTGCCCGCTGTCCCGTACGGCGTCCAGCACCGCGACCGCCGTCGCCATCGCGTAGCTGATCTCCTGGACGGGCGTGGCACCGGCCTCCTGGAGGTGGTAGCTGCAGATGTTGACCGGGTTCCACTTGGGCAGGTGCGCGACCGTGTAGGCGATCATGTCGGTCGTCAGCCGCAGCGAGGGGCCCGGCGGGAAGACGTGCGTCCCGCGCGAGAGGTACTCCTTGACGATGTCGTTCTGCGTCGTCCCCTTCAGCTGCGTAACGTCCGCGCCCTGCTCCTCCGCGACCACCTGGTAGAGCGCCAGCAGCCACATGGCGGTGGCGTTGATGGTCATGGAGGTGTTCATCTGCTCCAGCGGGATGCCCTCGAACAGCCTCCGCATGTCGCCCAGGTGGGAGACGGGCACGCCGACCCGGCCCACCTCGCCGCGCGCGAGGACGTGGTCGGGGTCGTAGCCGGTCTGGGTCGGCAGGTCGAAGGCCACCGACAGCCCGGTCTGGCCCTTCTCCAGGTTGCGCCGGTACAGCTCGTTGGACGCCTCGGCCGTGGAGTGCCCGGCGTACGTGCGCATCAGCCAGGGCCGGTCCTTGGGGCGCCTGTCGTCCTGTGGCTCGGTCATGGCGCGCCTCACACGTTCCGGCCGGGCCCGCTGGTCCGCCCACCCTCGGTGTCGCGGAACAGGTTGATGGCGTCGACGTGCCGGGCCCGCTTCTCCTGGTCGCGCACGCCCATGCCTTCCTCGGGCGCCAGGCACAGCACGCCGACCTTGCCCTGGTGCACGTTGCGGTGCACGTCGTGGGCGGCCTGGCCGGTCTCCGCGAGGGGGTAGACCTTGGAGAGGGTCGGGTGGATCTTCCCCTTGGCTATCAGCCGGTTGGCCTCCCACGCCTCGCGGTAGTTGGCGAAGTGGGAGCCGACGATGCGCTTCAGCGACATCCACAGGTAGCGGTTGTCGTAGCTGTGCTCGTAGCCCGAGGTGGAGGCGCAGGTGACGATGGTGCCGCCCTTGCGGGTGACGTAGACGCTCGCGCCGAACGTCTCGCGTCCCGGGTGCTCGAAGACGATGTCCACGTCCTCGCCGCCGGTCAGCTCGCGGATGCGCTTGCCGAAGCGCTTCCACTCCTTCGGGTCCTGGTGGTGCTCGTCCTTCCAGAAGCGGTAGCCCTCGGCCTTGCGGTCGATGATGGCCTCGGCGCCCATCCGGCGGCAGATCTCGGCCTTGTCCTCGCTGGAGACCACGCAGATCGGGTTGGCGCCGCCGGCCAGCGCGAACTGGGTGGCGTAGGAGCCCAGGCCGCCGCTGGCGCCCCAGATGAGGACGTTGTCGCCCTGCTTCATGCCGGCGCCGTTGCCCGAGACGAGCTGGCGGTAGGCGGTGGAGTTGACCAGTCCGGGCGCCGCGGCCTCCTCCCAGCTGAGGTGGTCCGGCTTGGGCATCAACTGGTTGGACTTGACCAGCGCGATCTCGGCGAGCCCGCCGAAGTTGGTCTCGAAGCCCCAGATGCGCTGCTCGGGGTCGAGCATCGTGTCGTTGTGCCCGTCGGCGGACTCCAGTTCGACCGAGAGGCAGTGTGCGACGACCTCGTCGCCCGGCTTCCAGGAGTTGACGCCCGCGCCGGTGCGCAGCACGACGCCCGCCAGGTCGGAGCCGATGACGTGGTACGGCAGGTCGTGCCGCTTGGTCAGCGGGGAAAGGCGGCCGTAGCGCTCCAGGAAGCCGAAGGTGGACATCGGCTCGAAGATCGAGGTCCACACGGAGTTGTAGTTGACCGAGGAGGCCATCACGGCCACCAGGGCCTCGCCCGGGCCGAGTTCGGGCACGGGCACCTCGTCCAGGTGGAGCGACTTGCGCGGGTCCTTGTCCCGGGTCTCCAGCCCTTCGAACATCCCGGCGTCGTCCTTGTGGACGGTCATGGCGCGGTAGGAGTCGGGCAGGGGGAGGGCGGCGAAGTCCTCGGGGGAGGTGTCGGACGCGAGGATCGCGTCGAGGATCTGGTTCACGGTATGCCTCCGGCGAAGCGCGAAAGTCGGCAGGACCCCTCCGGCGTCCGGCCGGAAGGAGCCCGAGGGGGTCGTCGGTTGTGAGGCAGCGCCGTCGGTTCGGCTGGTGCGTATGCGCGGGTGTGCGCGGGGTCGCTCGTGACGCCGAGCGGTCCGGGGCGACACGGTTTCGGCCGCGGGGACAGCGCCCGGACTGATGCCAAGGTATGACACCCAGTGCCAGCGCACAAGACACCGAGTGCCGCGAATTCTCACATGGAAGCAGGTGCTCTCATGTGAGCGATGATCGATCAGGCGGGCCGGATCCGCAGGTCGCAGACGTCTGGCCCGGGGCCGCGTCAGGGCACGTGGTGCTCCAGTGCCGAGGACACGCGGTGCTCCAGTGCCGCGACGGGAGCACGCGGTGCTCGCGCGCGTCAGGGCAGTGGTGCTCCGGTGCCGTGTCAGGGCACGTGGTGCTCCGGCGGCTCCTCGCCCCGCCGCAGCCGGCTGCGCTTGCGCCCGTACACCGCGTAGAGCACGACACCGAGCGCCATCCACACGCCGAACCGGGCCCACGTCTCCGCGGGCAGGTTGAGCATCAGCCACAGCGACGCCGCCACCGAGACCAGCGGCAGCACGGGCACCAGCGGGGTACGGAAGGCCCGCGGCAGGTCGGGCCGGGTGCGCCGCAGGACGAGCACGCCCAGGGCCACCACGACGAACGCGAACAGCGTGCCCACGTTCACCAGTTCCGCCAGCTCGGAGATGCTGGTGAAACCCGCGATGACCGCCACCACCACGCCGAGCAGCACCGTCGAGCGGTAGGGGGTGTCGAAGCGCGGATGCACCCGCGAGAAGAGCCGCGGCAGCAGCCCGTCCCTGCTCATGGCGAAGAACACCCGCGACTGGCCCAGAAGCAGGATCATGCACACCGTCGTGAGGCCGACCGCCGCGCCGAAGCTGATCAGCCCGGCCCAGAACGGCTGGTCGACGGCTTTGAACGCGTCCGCCAGCGGGGCGTCGACCGTCAGTTCGGTGTACTTGCGCATCCCCGTGACGACCACAGAGACCGCGACGTAGAGCACCGTGCAGATGACCAGCGAGCCGAGGATGCCGCGCGGCATGTCGCGCTGCGGATCACGGGTCTCCTCGGCGGCGGTGGCCACCACGTCGAAGCCGATGAAGGCGAAGAAGACGACGGCCGCCGCGGTGAAGATGCCCATCACGCCGAAGGAGGTGGGCTGGTAGCCCGAGATCAGCTGGATCAGCGGCGCCGCCCATCCGGCCCCGGAGTCGGTGGCGCCCTGGGCGGGCGGGATGAAGGGATCGTAGTTGTCACCCGTGACGAAAAAGGCCCCGGCGATGATGACCAGCAGGACGACGCCCACCTTGATGGCCACCACGGTGGTGGTGACGCGGGCCGACAGCTTCATGCCCGCCACCAGGACCGCGGTCAGCGCCAGCACCAGCAGGCAGGCCAGGAGGTCGAAGCCGAACCCGGTCTCCTCGCTGGTGCCCGAGAGCCACTGCGGCAGACCCCAGCCGACGCTGTCCAGCAGGGAGCGCACGTAGCCCGACCAGCCGACCGCGACGACCGCACAGCCGAGCGCCAGCTCCAGCACCAGGTCCCAGCCGATGATCCAGGCGGGCAGTTCGCCCAGCGAGGCGTAGGCGAAGGTGTAGGCGGAACCGGCGACCGGAACCGTGGAGGCGAACTCGGCGTAGCACAGGGCGGCCAGCGCGCACACCCCGCCGGCGATGGCGAACGCGATGGCCACCGAGGGTCCGGCGGTCGTCTTGGCGACCTGTCCGGTCAGGACGAAGATGCCGGTGCCGATGACGACGCCGACGCCGAACACGGTCAGGTCCAGCGCGCTCAGTGACCGCTTCAGTCCCCGCTCGGGATCGTCCGTGTCGAGAATGGACTCCTCGACGGACTTGGTCCGCAACCACTGTCTGGGGTTCTTCGACCCGCCTGGCGCCACCGACACCGCCGCACCTCCATGTCGCCTCACGCGCCATGGTTTCCACTCCCCGGGTGCGGACGGGGGAACGCGGGGCGGGACGCGGGTGCAATTCACCCGACTCCCTCGCCCGTGCGCGTCAGGCCTGGCCGAGCGCGCGTTCGATCGTGGACATGATCTCGCCCAGCGGCGCGTCGGTACGCGCGACGGTCACCAGCACCTCGTCCTTGCGCGCCACGGCCGCAGCGGGCCGCTCGGAGCCTGGGCGGTGCGCGCCGAAGCCGGTGCCGAAGGTGCGCCGTACGATCGCGAACGCGTGGTCGAGCTGGGACATCACATCACCGGTGCCGCCCGAGCGCAGCCAGCGCCGCAGCACGTGGTTGTGCGCGGTGACCACGGCGGAGGCCGCCACCTCGGCCAGCAGCGGCTCGTCGTAGCCGCTGACCCCGTCCCGGTGCGCCTCCTCGTCGAAGTGCCCCAGCAGATACCGGGTGAACAGCCGCTCGTAGCGCGCCACCGAGGCGATCTCCCGCTCGCGCAGCGCCGGCACCTCGCGGGTCAGCTTGTACCGCTCCACGCTGCCTTTGGGAGAGGCGGCGTACATCTTCATGACTTCCTTGATGCCGCGGCACACGGTGTCCAGCGGGTGCTCGTGTGCCGGTGCCGCCTCCAGCACCGCCTGCGCGCGCACCAGGGTGTCGTCGTGGTCCGGGAAGATCGCCTCTTCCTTGGAGCGGAAGTGCCGGAAGAAGGTGCGCCGGGCGACCCCCGCCATGGCCGCGATCTCATCCACCGTGGTTGCCTCGTAACCCTTCGTGGCGAAGAGCTCCATCGCCGCCGCGGCCAACTCCCGGCGCACCTTGAGGCGCTGGGATGCGGCACCGTTCGCACGGGTGCTGGTCGTACGGGAGTTCTTCTCGGGCTCTGGCATGTGGGGAACGTTACACGCCGTGACGGGGTGGGGGGACGGGCCGCTGCCCGCAGGGTCCAGCAGCCCACCCCACCCGGCGGTGCCCCCGGTCACCGGCGTGCGTACTCGCGGAAGCCGCGCCCCGTCTTCCTGCCCAGACACCCCGCGGAGACCAGGTGTTCCAGGAGCGGCGCGGGCGCCAGCCCCGGATCGCGGAACTCCTCGTGCAGCACGCGTTCGATGGCGAGCGAGACGTCGAGACCGACGACGTCCAGCAGCTCGAAGGGGCCCATCGGGTAGCCGCCGCCCAGCTTCATCGCGGCGTCGATGTCGTCCAGCGAGGCGTAGTGCTCCTGCACCATCTTCACCGCGTTGTTCAGGTAGGGGAACAGCAGCGCGTTGACGATGAAGCCCGCGCGGTCCCCGCAGTCGACCGGATGCTTGCGGACCTTCGCGCAGATCTCGCGGACGGTGGCGTGCGCCTCCTCGCCGGTCAGCACCGTGGTGACGACCTCCACCAGCTTCATCGCGGGCGCCGGGTTGAAGAAGTGCATCCCGATCACGTCCGCGGGCCGCGAGGTCGCCCGGGCACAGGCCACCACGGGCAGCGAGGAGGTGGTCGTGGCCAGGACGGCACCCGGCTCGCACACCTCGTCCAGCCGCCGGAACAGCGCGCGCTTGACGTCCAGGTCCTCGGCCACCGCCTCGACCACCAGGTCGGCCCCGGCCAGCGCGTCCAGCGACCCCGCCGGGGTGATCAGCGCCATGGCGGCGTCCCGGTCGCCGCCCGTCATCCGCCCCTTTTTCACCGCGCGGTCCAACGAGGCGCCGACCCGCTCCTTGGCGGCCTTCGCCTTGGCCTCGCCGCGGGCCGCGAGCACCGTCGGGAAGCCCGCCTTGGCGAACACCTCGGCGATCCCGCCCGCCATCGTTCCCGACCCCACGACGCCGACCGCGGTCACCGAGCGGCCCGCCGCGCCGGACGCCGCCGGGTCGGGGGTCAGGGCGTCGGGCACCACCTCGGCGCTGCCGGGCGCGGCGTAGGTGTAGAAGCCGCGGCCCGCCTTGCGGCCGGTCAGCCCCGCGTCGGCCAGCTGACGCAGCACGGGGGCCGGCGCGTGCAGCCGGTCCCGCGACTGGGCGTACATGGCCTCCAGTACGGTACGTGCCGTGTCCACCCCGATCAGGTCGAGGAGGGCCAGCGGGCCCATCGGCAGACCGCACCCCAGCCGCATGGCGGAGTCGATGTCCTCGCGGGTGGCGTAGCGCGACTCGTACATCGTGGCCGCCTGGTTCAGGTAGCCGAACAGCAGGCCGTCCGCGACGAAACCGGGCCGGTCACCGACCGCGATCGCTTCCTTGCCCAACTCCTCGGCGAGCGCGGTGACGGCGGCGACGGCGCGCGGCGAGGTCAGCACCGAGGAGACGATCTCCACCAGCCTCATCGCCGGCGCGGGGTTGAAGAAGTGCAGGCCCAGGACGCGCTCGGGCCGGTCGGAGTCCGCGGCCAGCCGCGTCACGGACAGCGCGTTGGTGCCGGTGGCCAGGATCGTCTCAGGGCGCACGAGGGTGTCCAGCGCGGCGAAGACCTGGCACTTGGTGTCGTAGTCCTCCGGCACCACCTCGATGACCAGGTCGGCTTCGGCGGCTGCCTCGATCCCGGTGAAGGTGCGGAACCGTGCCAGCACGTCGCGCCGTTCGCTCTGTGTCATCCGCTCGCGTTCCACCGAACGCGCGGTGGCGGTCTCCAGCGCGGCAACGGCCTGCCGCGCGGCTGCTTCGTTCGTGTCGATGCCGATGACCTCACGCCCGGCGCGGGCGAGAATGTCGGCGATGCCGGTACCCATCGTGCCGAGGCCGACGATGGCGATGGTGCGCAGGGCAGGACGGTCCATCAGGGGACTCCAGAGGGTGTGACACAGGCCCCCAGGGGGGGCGCGGCTGATGAGGGTGAGGGTTTCGTGCACTACCGGGCGCACGGGCGTACACATGCGCGAGGCAGGGGAGTTACCGGTCACGCCCCGCTGCGCGGCCCTGTCCCGGGGCCGGAGCGCGGGGCGGTCCGTGCGGGCCGCACGCCTGGGGCGCGGAAGGGGCCCACCGCCGAACCGACGTCACTCTCGGCGGCTGCGTCACCAAACCGCCTGAGCGGGGGTACCGCTCTGATGAGCACCGTAACTCGTGGGTAATCAGAAAGCCAGGGGTAGGAACACTTCCACGCTGTGGAACGCGGCACGTGAGGGGGACCGAAGTGGGCGACGCTTTCCGAGCGCTGATCGACCGAGTGCGGACCGAGGCCGAGCCCGTCGAGTACGCGCGCCTGGTCACGCTGGCCAGGCAGCGCGGCACCGAGGCGCGCGACCAGCTCGCCGCCGTGCTCGTGGAGACCGAACGGCCGCTGTGGGCCCGCGAGATAGCGGCCTTCGCGCTGGGCAACGCGGGGGACAAGCGGGCCTTCGAGACCCTCGTGTTCATGCTGAACTACCGCGACCCGGTCTGCTGCGCGAGCGCCGCCCACGCCCTGGAGCGGTTACGCGACCCGCGCACCGCCAAGGCCGCCGCGGCCCTGGCCACCAACGAGCTGCGCACCGCCTACGCGCTCTACCCGGTCCGTCTCCTGACGGCTCTGAGAGCCCCCGAGTCCGTCCCCACCCTCATCAACGTCCTCCAGCGGCTGCTGATCGGACCCCTGCACTACTGGCCGATCGCGGAGGCGTGCGTGGTGGGCCTCGGCGCGCTGGGGGACAAGCGGGCCGTACCCGTGCTCGACGCCGCCTCCGAACACCACCGTCTGTCCCCGTCGGCGAAAGCGGCACTGGCCCGCATCCCGAGTTGACCTGAACGCCACGCGATACCCGACAGAAGATGTCCGGTTACCGCGCCACAGTGGCCGCATGACGACGAACGCGCACGCACCCCGTACCGCGCACGCACCCCGTACCGCGCGCGGGGTGAGCTGGGCCGAGTTCCACAGGGCCGAACCCGGGTTCGCCGGCGCCGTGGAACAGCGCTTCGGCACGTACACCCACCACGTCCTGGCGACCCTGCGTCGTGACGGCTCCCCCCGGCTGTCGGGGCTGGAGGCCGACTTCCGGGAGGGGGAGATGTGGCTGGGAATGATGCCGAACTCCCTCAAGGCGCTGGACCTGCGCCGCGACGACAGGTTCGCGATGTACGCCAACCCGGGCGAGGGCTCCGACATGAGCGGGGGAGACGTGCGGGTCTCGGGGCGCGCGGTGGAGGTGACCGAGCCGGCCGAGCTCGCGCGCTGGGCGGCGGGAATGCCGCAGGGCGAGGTGCCGGAGGAGTTCCACCTCTTCCGGGTGGAGGTGGAGGAGGTGGTGCGCGTCACCATCGAGGCCGCGGACATCGTCTTCCGCACCTGGAAGCCGGGCCGGCCGCTGCGGACCATCCGGCGGGGCAACGACGACGCACTGCCGCGCGAGGACGACGACGCACCGCAGGGCGAGGGCGGCTGACGCGCGCGGAGGAGGGCGGCGCGTGGGCGAGTCGTGGTGACGGGGCGGGCGCGTGGGCGAGTCGTGGTGACGGGACGAGCAG
>NZ_JASKYT010000160.1:0-14881 GCF_041028275.1 Streptomyces sp. PU-14G | reverse complement strand
GACCCGGCCCCACCCGGCCTGAGGCCGGGTGGGGGGTGGGGCCGGGTCCCGAGAGGCCGGGGGCGAGACCGGCACCCTCCGGGCGGCGCCGACAAGCGCGGTGCAAACGGGCGTTCCGACGCCCGTTTGCACCGCGGCGTATCGGCCGCGTATGCTGGTAGATCGTTTGATCCCATTTGCCCGGCGCCATTTCACAGCGCGCCGTGTGGCGCGTTCTCTCCCTGCCGTGGCTGACCGCATCGAGGCGGTTCCTTGCGAATTCACGGAGTTATGGGCGCGTGCCAGTGACTCCGGAAGGTTCTCATTTCGCATGTCTGTAACCACCCATGACGCCGTCGAGCCCGCCCACGCGGACGACGCGGCGGAAGGCACCGTAGGGACGGCCGCGACCGTGGAGGCGGCCGAAGCGACCGCAACCGTGGAGGCGGCCGAAGCGACCGCAACCGTGGAGACGGCGGTCGACGGCGCGGAGGTGGTGACCGAGGCCGCCGAAGCGGTGACCGAGGCCGCCGAAGCGGTGACCGAGGCCGCCGAAGCGGCGGCCGAGCCCACTCTCACGTTCGCCGACCTCGGGCTGCCCGAGGCCGTCGTCCGCAAGCTCGCCCAGAACGGTGTGACCGCCCCGTTCCCGATCCAGGCCGCCACCATCCCGGACGCGCTCGCCGGCATGGACGTGCTGGGCCGGGGCCGTACCGGCTCGGGCAAGACGCTCTCCTTCGGGCTGCCGCTGCTGGCCCGCCTGACGGGCGGCCGTACCGAGCGCAAGCGCCCCCGTGGTGTCATCCTCACGCCGACCCGTGAGCTGGCGATGCAGGTCTCCGACGCACTCCAGCCGTACGGCGACACGCTCGGCCTCAGGCTGAAGGTGGTGTGCGGTGGCACGTCGATGGCCAACCAGATCTCCGCGCTGGAGCGGGGCGTCGACATCCTCGTCGCCACGCCCGGCCGGCTGCGGGACCTGATCAACCGAGGGTCCTGCTCACTGGACGACGTCGAGACGGCCATCCTCGACGAGGCCGACCAGATGGCCGACCTGGGCTTCCTGCCCGAGGTGACCGAGATTCTCGATCTCGTCCCCGAGGGCGGCCAGCGGATGCTGTTCTCCGCCACCATGGAGAAGGAGATCGACTCCCTGGTGCGTCGCTACCTCGTCGACCCCGTCTCCCACGAGGTGGACGCGGCGCAGGGCGCGGTGACGACGATGACGCACCACGTGCTCATCGTGAAGCCGCGCGACAAGGCGCCGGTGACGGCCGCCATCGCCGCCCGCAAGGGCCGCACGATCGTCTTCGTTCGTACGCAGCTCGGCGCCGACCGGGTGGCCGAACAGCTGTGTGAGGTCGGGGTGCGTGCCGACGCGCTGCACGGCGGCATGACGCAGGGCGCCCGCACCCGCACGCTGGCGGACTTCAAGGACGGCAAGGTCAACACGCTCGTCGCCACGGACGTCGCGGCCCGCGGTATCCACGTCGACGGCATCGACCTCGTTCTCAACGTCGACCCGGCGGGTGACCACAAGGACTACCTGCACCGCTCGGGCCGCACCGCGCGGGCCGGCGAGTCGGGGACGGTCGTCTCCCTCGCCCTGCCCCACCAGCGCCGGCAGATCTTCCGGCTCATGGAGGACGCCGGAGTGGAGGCCTCCCGGCACCTCATCGGCCGCGGTGACGTCTTCGACGAGGAAGTGGCCCGCATCGTCGGCGCCCGCTCCCTCACGGAGGTCCAGGCCGAGTCGGCCGTCAACACCGCCCGCCAGGCCGAGCGGGAGGCCAGGAAGCTCAACCGCCAGCTGGAGAAGCTCCAGCAGCGCGCGGCCGAGCTGCGCGAGGAGGCCACGCTGCTGATCGCGCGGGCCGCCCGCGAGCGCGGCGAGGACCCGGATGCCGCCGTCGCGGCTGCCGCCGAGACGGAGGCCGCGCAGGCCGCCGAAGAGGCCCGGGCGGAGGCCGCACGCCAGGCGAAGGCCGAGGCGGAGCGCCGCGAGCGGGAGCGCGCCGAGCGCGACCGCGACCGGGGCGAGCGCGGGGACCGCGGTGGCCGCCCCTCGTACGACCGCAAGAACCGTGACCGCGACCGTGAGCGCGGAGACCGCTCGTACGGCAACCGCGACCGTGGCGACCGTCCCTACGGCCGCGACGGTGACCGCGAGCGCGGCGACCGGCGTTCCTACGACCGTGGGACCGACCGTGGCGGCTTCCGCCGCGACCGTGACCGCGACCGGGACAGGGGCCGCGACGAGCGCCCGTACGGCAACCGCGACCGCGACCGTGACCGCGACCGTGACCGTGACCGCAGGGACGGTGGCAGGGACGACCGTGACGGCGCCCGCGGCGGCTACCGCCGAGACGGTGGCGACCGCGCCTTCCGCCGTGACGGCTTCCGGGGCGGCGACCGCCCCTACCGCCGTGACAACCGCGACGAGCGTCGTCCGCACGGCCGCGGTGGCGACAACCGCTCCACTTCCCACGGCCCCGGCCGCGGTGGCCCGCGTACCCCGGACCGCCGTGCCGACAAGCCCCGCTGGAAGCGCAACAGCTGACGGCTCCCGGCCCGCTGACGCCTGCCACAGGCACTTCGAGCGCGGTCCGAAGGCACGTAACGGGGAATGCCTTCGAACCGCGCCGGACGGCCGGGCTATGCTGCTCGGTGCGGGCCGTTAGCTCAATTGGCAGAGCAGTGGACTTTTAATCCATTGGTTGTGGGTTCGAGTCCCACACGGCCTACCGGTTGCAGGGAGGGTCTAGCCTTCTGACCTGCTACTTCGCGTCCGGGTCCACTCCGGTGGACCCGGACGCTTCGTCGTTGCGGGGCTCCTGCATGAGCATCTGATCGGCTGGCTGTCGAAGCAGTGGCGTTGAGGCACCCTTCGGGTAGCTACCTCTTGGCGTCGCGTAGGGACTGGACGCCCAGAGCAATCAGCATGGCTGCTTCCAACGCCGATGCAGTGATCAGTAGGGCGTTGCCTGCGCTGTTGGACCGGGGGGCGACGAGCGCGACGAAGGGCGTGACCAGGAACGCTGTAAGGTCAACAGCGGTCTGAGTGACCTTGCGCGATGTGCGCCTTCCATTGCTGCGATGGAAGGTACCCCAGCCGAAAGGCGGGCCTCCAGTGCTCGTTTCGTTCGCAAGTCGACGTGCGAGTTCCATGCGGATGTAGCTCCTGGCCCACCGCCTCGCCGCGCCGCAGCCCTCGCGTACTCATCAGGTGGAAGAGGGCGTATAGACGGTCGCCCTCGGCTGCGTCGAGAATGGCGCCGAATTGGGCGGGCGCCCAGACCATGACCGAGCCGGGGATCTCGCCCGTCTCGCGCCGCCGCCGGACGCGCTCGCCGTCCGGAGAAAGGCTTGGCCGCTTGTCGGACCCCAGCTCGACGTGGGCGGCCGGGTTGAACGTGATGAGCTGCCGGGCGATGGCCGAGTTCAGCGCGGCCCGTAGGATGCGGCGGACCGCCTGGCGCGCGGCCGGTCCCGTCTGCTTCCGGAACGACTCCACCCCGTCGCCTGCCTCAGGTCGAACATCCGGGCTGGACGCCCGGTGTATTTGCCGTCTGAAGTCAAACGGCTCGGGTGTCGGATCCGGTGCCTGACGTACAGGTCGCCCGCGCTGGGGCCCAGGCGAAAGGCGTGCTCAGCTTCGGTGTGGCTCCCGACCAGGGGTGCTGTGGAGGGCGGTGAGGCGGGCGGTTTCGTCGTCGCGGAAGTTGCGGACTTCGGTGCAGCGCCGGCTCATGACGAATTCGCCGAGGGGGAGGCAGAGGTCCATGCGCTGGATGCAGATGCCGATCATGAAGGGGCCGTTTTTGGCACGGTACATGCGCACGCCGTAGTAGCCCTCTTGGCAGTCGCGGTCGTTGTTGAAGCGGCAGCCGGTGCAAGTCTCGGGGAGGCGGACGGGGCGGATGCTCTTGGCATAGAGGATGCGGCCGTCCGGGAGACGGTAGCGGGTGCGCTGGTCGGAGGCGCCCGCAGTGAGGATGCGCAGGTCGGGCACGGCGCCCAGGTGGTGGATGACCTCGCGCATGGCGGCGAGGGAGGCGCCGTCGTCCTCCAGGTTCACCAGCATCCGCACGATCACGTCGCGGCCGTGCTGCTCGACGATGCGCAGGACTCGTTCGACGTGCTGGTGGTCGGGGATGACGATGTTGGCCGAGACCTTCACGCCGTGCCGGCAGGCGGTCTCGATGGTGTCCGCGAGGGCGTCGAGCTTGCGGGCGGCCAGGCGGGGTGAGGCGAGGCGGGGTGCTTGGACGGCGGCGAGTTCGTCGGGCGTGGTGCCGAAGACGGACAGGTTGATGCGGTCCAGCCCCGCCTCGGCGCACTCGGGCAGCACGGCCGCGCCGTTCTCGCCGTTGGACGTCAGCCCGACGGTCAGGTCGAGCCGCCTCGCGATGCGGACGAGATCAGGTAAGTCCGGGTGGAGGGTGGGTTCGCCGCCGGTGAAGTGGACCTCGTTGATGGGGAGGCTGCCGCGGACGGCGGCCAGGGCGAGCGCGAAGTCCGAGTCCGCCGGGATGCGTTGGGGGAGGAAGTCGGCGCCGTTGGTGGTCAGGTAGATGGAGACCCTGCCGGAGCGGCCGGGGGCGCCGGTGAAGGCGTCGGGTGGGCGGCCGGTGTTGTCGGTGGCGACGGGGGTGCCTTCGTTGTGGCAGAAGGTGCAGGCCAGTCCGCACGCGTCGATGATCTTTACGCGGAGGGTGCGGTCGGGAACGACCGTGACCGGTACGTCGTCGTGTGGGTCGGGCATCGTTCCGCCTTCCGTGCCCGACCGGGGCAGAGGGGTGCCCCGGTCGGCTGGGTGTGGGGGTGGGGTCAGAAGCGCAGGTCGGTGATGGTGTCGAGGTCGATGTCGTAGCGGGCGTAGATCTTCTGGGTGTTCTCGCTGGTCAGCTCGGATCTGGGGATTCCGAGGCGTTCGGCGGCCTGCCAGACCTGTTCCTCGTCGTCGCCCTCGATCTCCAGGTACGGGGGAATGCGGGGCCAGGTGTCGATCTCCAGCCGCACGCCGTCCAGCAGCCAGGAGCTGCGGCGGTTCTCCTGGTACGAGCGGTGGGTCAGCCCCATGAGGCCCAGGAGGGCGTGGGTGTCCTCGAAGGAGCCGACGCTGGTCTCGGTCTCCTGGGTGCCGTCGATCGCGTCCGAGCTGATCGTCTTGACGCACAGCGTGACCGCGCCGCCCGCGTCGCGCAGCCGTACCCAGCGGCCTTCCCTTGGGGGGATGGGGTCGTAGACGTAGCGACGCATCAGTCGCTCGCCGTGGAAGGTGCCGCCCGCGGACTTGATGCGCGCGGCCATCTCCTCCGGGTCGATCTCCAGGGCCTTGGCCTCGTACTCGACGACGTGCATAGGGTGCCAACTTCCTCTCGTGCGGGATCGGGTAGCGGAGTCTGGCAGGAGTGCGGGATCGAGCAGCCACTCGTTCAACCGGTCCTCCACCGGCACGACGAACGGGCGCGGCACGCTCGCTTGCCGTCTTGGGCTCCACCAGCGAGTCAATGAGCGCCGAAGCTTCCGGATAGCAGCCAAGGTCTTGTCCTTCAGGGAGCGGTACGCAGATCGCGCGGGTTGACGGGGGTGACCTCGCGGAGTTCGCGGATCAGCTTGGAGGCGAGCATCGAGTGCAGGCCCGGGTCGTCTTTGGGCAGCCAGACGTCGGTGTCGCCGTGGTTGAGCCGCCAGCCGTCGACGGTGAGGCGGTAGCTGACCCCGCCCACTCCCCACAGCCGGGGCGCCCTCACCCGCAGCACGGTGAAGGCGCTGCTCTTGGGGCACACGGCCAGCGACAGCCGTGCGTCCTTCGCGCACAGCGGCGGCATCGCGGTCAGCGCGTCCTCCGGCCACGAGGGCGGGTCCAGCTCGTTGCGCCAGTCGAAGAAGAGCCACCCGTCCTTGTTGCGGTCTGCCGGGCCGCCGCATACCTGGCACTTCATCGCCTCCATGCACTCGTACTGCCGCCCTGGGTGCATGGAGGCGAAGTCGGGTCGGCCGACTCCGGACGAGTGCGTGGACCGCGCCCACAGCGCCCCGAACCCGTCACGATCAGAGGGAAGCTCCCGCCCCTGGTAGACCAGCCTGGGAGGCTCGGGCGTGAGAGCGACGGCCAGTGTCGCCTCGGCGACTGTCTTCTCGCTGTCCCACATGGCCACGTACGGGACACGCACGGAGCGACCGGTGCGCGGGTGCTTCGCGTACCTGGGCACACGGCCCGGCCCCAGTGCGAAGGAGGCCGCAGACGGGGTCATGGCGTTGTCACCCCCGTGCCCGGCCAGCCCACTCGTTCCAGGAGCGACAGCAGGTCCCGCGTCGTCCGGGCCGTTTGCCGCGCTGCGGACAGGGGCGGTTGGGGTTCTTCGCCCGCCGCGGCTCTGGCCCTGGCAACCATCTCCGCGACCACGATCCGCCCGGTGTCCAGCTCGGCTTCGGCGGCGTTCGCCATAACATCCAGGTAGGCGTGAAGGGCGTCGGTGGTCGGCCGCAGGTCGACCTCGTTCGCGCAGTCGAAGTGCCGGCTGAGCACGTACTCGACGGTCCGGCGAACGGTCTCGGGCGTCACGGCCAGTGGCTTGTCCTGCTCCTCGGCCTGCCAGCGGCGCATCGCCTCCAGGAAGCGACGAAGGGTCGCGTCGTCGGTGGCCTCTACCGCGACTTCGCCGAAGGCAGGGACCTCGTGATCGCATGCTTGTCCTGGCGTCCGGCGTTCCACCGGCGGGCTGTCGGGGACGTGTTCCACCGGCTCGTGTCGGCCTAAGAGAGCGAAGTGGCGAGGTCGTCGGTGGCAAGTCATCACGTACCCGCCTCGTCCGCCAGGTCCGCCCACACGGTCTTGCCGCTCGTGTGCACATCGGTGCCCCACTCGGCTGCGACTGCGGCGACCAGGAGCAGCCCTCTGCCCCTCGTTCCCTCCTCGCTCGGAGACTGCAGCACGGGCCGGACGTGGGACTGGTCCGTCACGCGAATGCGCAATCGATACTGCGCGGGCCACTCGACGCTGAAGACCAAGTAGCGGCCTGAGCCGTGCTGCACCGCGTTCGCGACCAGTTCGGTCGCGACCAAGGTGGCCTCGTTCAGGAGCGATTCGAGGCGCCACACGCGTAGCGCCGTGGCCACCAGGTCCCGGGCGAGGCCCGCGGACTCCGGCACGGACGGAAACGTCTGGCTGTATCCGGGCGCGCCGATCGACGTCGCTCTTGCCGCCGTCATGGTCACAGGTCGTCCCTCCGGGATCGGTCGTTCGACCAGAGCGGCCTCCCCTCACGCAGGGGGTGGTCGCGGGAGCCGGTCCGACTTTCAGGACTCCAGCCAACCGCCGGAGATCGCTGCGAGCCACGGCATCTGTGCGGCAGTCTTGATGCACCTCTGATGCACGGGGCGCACAGCGGGTATAGCCCCGGTCAGGCGGGGAGGGAGAGCACCATGCGGTTGTCCGAACGACGTAAAGCCATGGGCTACAGTCAGGAGAAATTCGCCCATGCGCTCGGCGTCGACCGCACAACGGTCTGTCGCTGGGAACGCGGCAAGACGACGCCCGAATGCGTCCTGCGGCCGAAGATCGCCGAACTCCTGCGCCTGGACATCACCGAACTCGGCCGCATGCTGGACCCACCACCAGCAGCCCACCACGCGCAGCAAGCACAGCCCCTACCCCGTCCCGTTCACGGCCCAGGTGAATCCGACGAAATGATCCGACGCAAGTTTCTGCGCCTGCTCACGGTGACCGGAGCCCTGACCGCCCTGGGCCCCGAGGCAGCCGACGACATAGCGGAAGCCGTCGAGCGCGGCTCGGCCGACGACTACCGCCGCATGAACGAACACCTCTGGCAGGTCTACCAACTGGCCCGCTCGAAGCGTTCCGTCCGCAGCATCGTCCAGGACCAGCTCGACGCGCTCGCCGACGCCCTGAAGACCAGTTCATCAAGGCGGGCCGGCGTGATGTGCGAAGCCGCCGGAGACCTCTTCCAGCTCTACGGCGAGCTGGCCTTCGACAGCAACCGCTACACGGACGCCGCTGCGGCCTACTCCATGGCCGCATCCGCAAGCGACAGCGCGCACGCCTTCGACCTGTGGGCCTGCGCGCTCGTACGCCACGCCTACGTGGACATGTCCGAGCGGCAGTTCACGGAAGCCACCGAGACCCTGGACGTCGCCCGCACCATCGCCACGCGCGGCGACCCCGCCCTGTCCACCCGCTACTGGGCCGCCTCCGTCCAGGCCGAGGCCCACGCGAATCTCGGTGACCTGGACGCCTGCCAGCGTGCCCTCGACGAGGCCCAGAAGGTCACCGACCTCCCCGGCCCCGTCCACAACGGCGGATGGCTCCGCTTCGACGGCTCCCGCCTCCCCGAAGAACGCGGAGCACGCTTCGTCCAACTCGGCCGACTCGATCTCGCCGAGAAGGCACTCAAGAGCGCCCTCGACTCCACCGCCTTGGCCAAGGGAACCTCCTACCGCCGCCGAGGCTCCGTCCTGGTCGACCTCGCACTGATCGGCGCCAAACGCCACGACGCGGAACAGGTCGTCACCCACGGCCGCGAGGCCCTCGCCCTCGCGCGGCAATCGGGCTCGGGCTACGTCGCCCGTAGACTCCAGACGCTACGGGACGATCTGCGCTCCTACGGCCACGACCGCCGCGTAGCCGACCTGGCTGCCGACATCGGCACCCTGCACGCGACATGACGAGAGGGGTAGGCATGACGGACACCGAGGGCGCCCGCCTGTTCCGGGAGACCTGGATCGCGGGAGTCAACAAGCACTACCCGGGCGAACCCAAGGCCAGCTATGTCACGCCCTGGGAAGACACTCCGGACTGGGAACGCGAAGCAGCCGGTGCCGTCTACGAGCAGGTGCGCCACTTCCTCGACCTGAGCGCCGGCACCGCCAAGCGCCTCACCCGCGAGCAGAAGGGCCGCTTCGTCGCGACCTGCTGGACGGCCCAGATGTACAAGCACTTCGGCGACCCCAAGCCCGCCTACGTCGCCGACTGGCCCAACCTCCCGGACTGGCAGAAGGAAACCGACGCCGACATCTTCGAAGCCATCTCGGCGGCTGATCGGTAGCGGGCGGCAAGTGGTACGCCGCTGACGGAGCCAGCAAGAGAACGTTGTGCCCGTGCCCGGGTCCGGGTATGCGTATCCGTGGTCGAGAGCAGGGCCCGGACTTGGGCCCTGAGACGGATGGAGATGCCGGTCCATCGCCGTCGCTGTTCTCCGGATCGGCCACCGCCGACGACGCGGGTTGGCTACCGTCCCCTGATGAAGTCACGGGTCGCCGAAACCACTGATGCTTGTAGCTGCCCAGCGAGGGACAGCATCTGTCAGGACTGCGAAGGCGAAGGGTGGGTGACTCCGCCACCTGAAGGCGCACGCCGACGAGGCGCCACTGGGAGTTGCGCTTCGTCCGCCGGACGAGGAGGCCACCGACTGCCGCACGAACCGACGTGCCCTGTGATGCGGAAGCATCCTGAACTCGAATACTTCGCACCGCAGCTCATCAGTGACTCAGGTGATCTCGCGTTCTTCAGCACCGGCAACGCGCTCGCTCGTCCAGAGGTACAGCAACGTCTCGCGCAGCTTCTATTCGGACCGCGTCCCTAACTATCAGTGCCGTTCCGTGGGCAGGTCCCCCTGACTACTGGCGTCAGGAGAGCTGTATCTGTCCCCCTCCTCGACGATGGCGATAGTGGGTCGGCTGAGCGCCCGGTTCAGCTTCCGCAGCAGACTTCTGCGGCGTTCGCTGCGCCAATCACGGGGGGAGCGGCGCCTACCCGCTCGGCGGCGGTGTTCTGCGGTGCGGGGCCTGGTTGAACTGTTCCCCGAGCGCGCTCGACCCTCATTCGGGGCGAAGGTCTCGTGAGCCCAACACGACGTCCTCGGCGTTAATCACAGACTCTGGCACCTTCGCCTCTGCGAGCAGCGCGGTCGGCTATACCGCAGTTGGGGATGGATACGGTGCCTTGAAGTGATCCGGCCTTGCCGATGAAGTCCTCGACGGTGACCTCTTGCAGCGGCAGCACGTCGAGCAGCCGGTCGGAGCGTAGATCGCACACGAGCACGCGGTACTTGGGAGTGATGTTCCCCGGGATCCCTGACACAGCGCGTACGTCTCCTTACGGTTAGTTCCATTCGAGACGACAGGGGGGGGCCATGTCGGGCTGGGGATTCGTGGCTGAGAGCGTCACTGCGACGCTTACTGGCCTGCTGATCAGCGATACGTACGCGGCGATGCGTCCGCGGCTGAGTGAGACCTTGAGCCGCATACGAGGCAGCGAGAGCCCTCGGATTGAAGAACTCGATCGTCTGCGCGGGGAAGATCCTGCGGTGGTCAGCAGTGCGGTACAGGTATTCGTACAGCGGCTTGAAGCAGTCGACAGTGATCTATTGCGAGAGCTACAGGATGCGTGCCGGGCGCAAGAGCCCCACATGAACATCTACGGAAACAAGATCGTAGGTCCGGCCCAGTTCGGGGGCACTCAGATCGTCAACATGGGAGGTGGATCATGAGCCGGAACTTTGACGCTGGCCTGGTGATTCGCGACAGCGTGATCGTCGGGCCGGCGGCGATCGGTGGGGATCAACACCTGATCACACCTCCTCGAACGCCGAGTACGTCCCAAAGGTCAGTGTCTTCGCAAATCTGGGCAGGAGCCACAGCAGTCTGGACTATGTGTCCGATCATGGTGTGGGCGATGTTCTGTATGTCCGAGGGGCCCCTCCCTGGCCTCGCGGACCTCGCTCATGCGGCTACGCCCTATGCCGTGCTCGCGTGGTTTGTCGCAGTCTGGATGGATGTAGCGTTCTTCTTCCTGCATCGGCACTGGCCCGTGGCTCAGCGAGCAATCACCCACCCCGTCACATGGAACGTACGCCTGTTCGGGGCTGTCTTCGGGCTCGCTGGGTTGGCTGCGTCGATTTACGCGAGCACTCGATAGCGCATCGACAGAATCGCTGCGACATCACCATTTAGGACGAAGCGGTTGGAGATTCAAGTCCCGCCCGCTCCGGAGTCAGTGCTGTCCCGCAAAGTCGTCGGTCATGGCCTTCCCGTGCGTGAGCGATGCGTGAGCGGACGCGCCGCGAGCCGTCCGGACGACACGTCAGTGATCGACTTCCGCGCCGCGCCTGACCTGGTGCGGAAGGATCTCGCGGACGTACCCGTCACCGGTCGGGATGTTCTGACCAGGACTTTTAATCCATTGGTTGTGGGTTCGAGTCCCACACGGCCTACCGGGCCCCTCGGGGTCGGAACCCCCGTTGACCGAGGTCAGCGGGGGTTCCGCCGTTTCCGGGCTCGGCTCGGCATGGCTGGGCGTGGCCGGGTTCGCGGCGCGTCCGGGTTTGCGGCGCGGACGGGTTTGCGGCGCGGGAGGGCTGCGTCGTGGCGATGGACCGGGCGGCGGTTCAGCTACTGCGGGCTGTGACGAGTACTGCGGGCTGTGGCGAGGACCGTTGGCACGATGGCCAGCGCCACGACGCCGCCGGCGGTGGCCAGGACGGGGTAGCCGGCGCCTGCGACGACCACGCCCGAGGCCATGCCGCCCGTGGCGCCCGCGAGGGCGAGGAAGACATCGACCGAACCCTGGGTCTTGGCGCGGGTGGCCGGCGGGACGGCGTCGGTGATGAGCGCGGTGCCGCTGACGAGACCGAGGCTCCAGCCCACCCCCAGCAACGCCAGGGCCACCGCGAACATGGCGACCGAACCGCCGGGGGCACCGGCGGCAACGGCTCCGGCGGCCAGCAGGACCAGCGAGGCGGCGACAGCGCCCGTGAGCCGGCCGTACCGGTCGACGAGCCATCCGGACAGGGGCGCCGGCAGATACATCGCGCCGACGTGGAGGGCGATGACAAGACCGGAGGCGGCGGAACTGTGGCCGTGCTCGTGCAGGTGGATCGGCGTCATCGTCATGATCGCGACCATGACCACCTGGGTGAGGGCCATGACCAGCGTGCCCACCAGTACGCCGGAGCGGTATCGCCGGACCGGCGGTCGCGCCGGAGCGCCGGCGCCGCCCCCGACCCCTTGTCCGTCCCCGTCCCCGTCCCCTTCTCCGTCTCCGTTCTCGGCCCCTTGTCCGTCTCCGTCCCCTTCTCTGTCCCCGCCTTCGGCTGGCCGTGCGTACGCCGCGGCGGGACGCTTCGCTGCCAGCGCGCGGGCCAGCAGCAGCGGGTCGGGACGCAGCCAGATGGCCAGCACCAGTGCGGCTGCCGCGTAGGCGGCGCCTGAGAGAAGGAACAGCCCGGTCAGGCGCGGGAGGCCGAGGGCCTGAGCGAGGTCGCCGGCGGGCGCGGCGAGGCTGGGGCCGACCACGCCGCCCACGGCGGTGGCGACCAGCACGGCGGACAAGGCGCGGGCGCGGTGTTCGGGAGCTGCCAGGTCGGCGCCGGCGTAGCGGGCCAGCAGGTTCGTGGCCGTACCGGCGCCGTAGACGAACATCGCGGCGAACAGCAGCACGGTGCTGTCGGCGAGGGCAGCGACGATGACGCCCGCGCTGCCGAGGGCACCGGCCAGGTAACCGCTGGAGAGCCCCGGGCGACGGCCGCGCGCTTGCGAGATCCGCCCGACGGCGACGGCCGCCAGTGCCGAACCGGCGATGGACAGGGCACTGAGCAGACCGGCAAGGCCGGTGGAGCCGAGCATGTCTTGCGCGAGCAGGGCGCCGACTGTCACACCCGCCGCCAGCCCGACGCCGCTGAGGGCCTGAGCGGCGACCAGGACGAAGAGGACCCGGCGCTGCGCCTGCCCCCGTACGTGTGCCTGCGCTTCCGCTTGCGCCTGCGCGTGGGCCTGCGCCTGCGCGTGGGCCTGCGTCCGCGTCGGTTTCGAAGCCGGCGCCAGCGCACGGGCCGGGGTCGGTGTCGACCTTCGCGTCCCCGTCCCCTCCCGCGTCCGCGTCCGCGGGAGGTTCTCGTCCTCTCCGGCTGTGGGGTCAGCCCTGGTCACAGAAGTCCAGGTGGGCGAGGAGCCCGGCCTCGGTGAAGGCGGCGACCAGTTCCGCTCGGCCCTCGGTGAAGTGCGCCCAACTGTCGTGGTGGACGGGAACCACCCGGCGGGCGCCGAGTATCCGGGCGGCGTCGGCGGCCTGTGTGCTGTCGAGGACGATCAGCGCGCCGTCGAAGAGGACGGGGATGCGGGGAGCCCCGGCGAACAGGAGGGCGGTGTCCACCGGGCCGAACCGTTCGGCGATCTCCTCGACCAGGTCGAGCGAGGCGTTGTCGCCACTGACGTAGACCGTGGGCAGGCCCTCCCCGGTCAGGACGAATCCGACGACCTGGCCGGTGATCGGTTCGACTTCCTCCCGTGCCCCCGGCCCGTGGAGGGCGGGCACGCCGGTGACGGTGACCGTGCCGCCGCCCGGGCGCTCCAGCGTGACCGACTCCCAGTCGGCCAACCCCTTGGCCCCGTCCCCCAGGCGTCGCCCGCCGCCGGGTGTGGTCAGGGTCAGCGGGACGTCCGCGAGCAGTGCTCTGCCGGTGTCGTCGAGGTTGTCGGGGTGCTCGTCGTGGGAGAGCAGGACGACGTCGATCCGGCCGAGGTGGGCCGGGGTGGTGGAGGAAGGTGCCGTCTTGGTCAGCCGGCCGCCGGGCACCTGGTAGTCGCGGGGTGCGTCGAACGTCGGGTCGGTCAGGAATCGCAGGCCGCCGAGTTCGAAGAAGGCGGTCGGGCCCCCGACGACGCGGATGGGGATCTGTTCAGTGGACAGAGGGGTGCCAGTCATCAATACCTCACGGATGCAGGGTTGTTGATCCGTGAGGAAAGCTAGCGAGGTATCACGGATGAGCGCAAGCCTTACCATGAGATACATGGAGGAGAGTCCGGCCGCCGAGTCCCTGCCACCTGCCCCCGGGGCGGAGGAGAACGTCGCCCTCGATTTCGTCAACAGCGCCATCGCGCTCCCCGGAGGGCACTTCATCGATCTCCTCGGCACCCCCGAGGACACGAACCGATGGCTCACCCAACACGGCCTTGCGCCGGATGACGCCGGGGTTCAGGAGATGTGCGCGACGCAGCTGCGCTCTCTGCGTGAACACCTCAGGTCCCTGTTCGCCGCTCACGTCGCCGGGCTGCCCGCCCTGCCCGCGGCTCTGTCCGCCGTCAACGGTGCACTGAGCAGAGCTCCCACGGCCGCCCTGCTGTACTGGGACGAGAAGACCGGTCCTTACCGGGCGGCACCGTGCCCCACCAACGAGATCCTCGACCGCGCTCTCGCAACCCTCGCGGCCAACGCGGCCGACCTCCTCACCGGCCCCGACGCCGACCGCCTCACCGGCTGCGGTTCCGCCCCCTGCAACCGCTACCTGCTGCGCCGCGGTCGCCGCCACTGGTGCTCCACCCGCTGCGGCGACCGCGCTCGCGCCGCCCGCGCCTACGCCCGACGCACCCAGCCGAGAGCGGACTGACGGTCCCCTGCCGGGCCGGAAGCGCGCCGCCCGCCGCTCGCAGGCGGTTGCGGACGGCGCTGCCCGCGGGTGGTGCTGACGGCGCCGCCCGCAGACCGTCGCGGACGGCGCTGCCCTCGGAGGGGTGGACGGGGAGAAACGCGGGGGTTCGCGTGAACCTTTTCGCCGGGCCCGCCAGCGAACTCCGTGTACAGCCCAGAAGCGGGGGACAGCGGCGGACCAGGGAGTTGACGGCGGCCATGGCAGGGGAACAGAACATCGTGACCGGGCAGGACGGGCGGGAGGTCGCCGGTGGGGGCAGGGCGCCGCGGCGCGCGCGGCGCGGTCTCGCCCGGCCGGCCAGGATCGCGACGGCCACGGCGGCTCTGGCCGCGGCGGGCGCCCTGCTGACGGCGTGCGGCGGGCAGAACGGCGACGCGTCCGCAGCTCACCAGGCGGGTGCCGCGGCCCCGGCAGGTTCCGTACAGAGCGAGGGCACTGGAGGGAACGGGGGC